>CALMAB010000694.1 GCA_937858325.1 uncultured Acetobacteraceae bacterium | reverse complement strand
TGCAGGCACGGAAATACCCTGACCGTTTTGCGGTCTGTTCAGCGTAGCCGCCCCTGAGCAGGGCAGGAGGCACAATCATGAAACGACGGTTGATCATGCTCTGATGCGCGGGTTGGTTGCCGCCGGACCGGTGATGCGTCGCGGAGCATCTTCTGTCTAGCAACCAGCGTCGGGTCAGACCCGGCTGTAGGTGTTTTCGAGGGTTCTCCTGGCCGTGACCGTGCCTCCAGCCTTGCTCAGCTTTGGATGTTCAGCGCGTGTCAACCTCCTTGCGTGATCTTGGGTCAACTCGAACAGGTCATGCCCGAGCCGGCTGAACCAGCTTGCAGATGGCCCAAACAAAGCCGGCCAACTCGCGGGCAATCGCAGCCGTCACAACGTTTGCCGGCTTGCCCAAGCGAGAAAGCGTGCGATATCGCCGGCACAGCCGGGTTTGGGCCTTCCATGCCGTTTCACAGACCGGCCGTGCCAAGCCTTCCTGCCGCAGCAGCAGATCCCGGCTGATCCGGGCTGGAAAGCGGTAGGTCCACACGGCCTCGATCAGCATCCGTCGTGCCGCACCGTTGCCGGCCTTGGTGATGCTGCCCTGGCGGCGCTTGCTGCCGCTGGAGTGCTCGGACGGCACCAGGCCCAGATACGCCATGAGTTGGCGTGGGTTGGCAATGCGGGTGACGTCGCCAAGCTCGGCCACCACGGTCGCGGCGGCCACCAGAGCCATGCCGCGCAGCGCCTGCATGGCGCGCACCACCGGGCCGAGCGACCAGTCCGCCAGCGCGGCCTTGATGTGGGTTTCCAAACGGTCGCGCCGTGCCGTTGCCGCTTCGATGACGGCGATGCAGTCCTCCAAAACAAGGTAGTGCGCGGGTTGCTCGAACCGCAGGTCCGCCAGCCAGCGCCGGTGCAGCAGCGTCCAGGCCGGCCATAATGGTGGCCATGGCGCAGCAGGAACCCAGACAATTGTTGGCGGGCTTGCCGCAAGCTGCGCACCGCCGCCAAGCGTGCCCGCACGAGATTGCGGACCGCTTCGTGGGCTTGATCCGGAACCCAGACCGGCGTCAGCGCGCCGGCGCGGTGCAGCCGTGCCAAGTTGATCGTATCCCGCCGGTCGGTCTTGACCCGGTCGCCGGCCTTGAGCGGGATCAGCGATGGCGCGACCACGACGCACTCGTGCCCGGCCACGCTCAGTTGACGCTGGATGCCATAGCCGCACAGACCCGCCTCATAGCAAAACTTCAGGCCGCGTCCGCCACGAGCCAACCTGCTCACCAACTTCGCCAAAGCTGCTGCGGTGTTGGCGATCTTGCCGTGCTCGCGCACTTCTCCCCGCTTGCCCTCGTCTGCAACCGCCACAGCGATGGTGTCTTTGTGGACGTCAAGGCCCACGTAGGTGCTAAGCTTGTCCACGACCCGTCCTCCTATGCATGAGGCGCTGCGCCAGGCCACCCGGCACAACCCTCGAAAACCTGCATACAGTGAAATGGGTCACCCCTTCTCAGGCGAACATCTGGTCTAGGTCACGGACTCATTATGCCGTAACCAGATGCGGACTGAGGCGAGCTTGACGAGGGCGAGGTAGTTGGTCGCATGCTTTTCGTATCGGGTGGCGACGGCTCTGTAATGCTTGAGCTTGTTGAAGAAGCGCTCGACGAGGTTGCGGTATCGGTAAAGGAAGGGACTGAAGGCGGGTGGTTCGACCCGATGGGGCATGGGCCTGATGTTGGCCCAGGCGCCCTGGGCGTCCATGGTGCTGCGCAGGGCATTGCTGTCGTAGGCGCGGTCGGCGAGCAGGATCTGCCCGGGGTGCAGTCCGTCCAGCATGTCGGCGGCGCTGCGGCCGTCATGGGCCTGCCCTTCGGTGAGCTTGATGGCGCTGGGCAGGCCGTTGGCGTCGACCAGGGCGTGGATCTTGGTGGTCAGGCCGCCGCGCGAGCGCCCCATGCACTCGGCTCGAGCGTGGTCCCGAGCCTGGGCTGGCGTGGCGTGCGGCCCCCCTTTTTGACGCGGCCAGCGTGCTGGTGCACCCGGATGGACGAGGCGTCGATCATCTGCAGGTCGCCGTCATACGCCTTTGACACGGCATCGAAGATACGGTCCCACACGCCGATCTTGGCCCAGCGCCGGAACCGGTTGGCGCAGGTCGTGGGCGGACCACAGCGCTCCAGGATATCGGCCCAGGACGAGTCGGTCCGCAAGCGCCAGTAAATGCCGTTCAGCACCCGGCGGTCATCCACCCGGGGCACCCCGCGCGGCTTGCTCGGCAACAACGGCTGGATCACGGACCACTCGAAGTCGCTCAACTCGTAACGGCATGGGCTCATCAAGGCACCTCCCAGCACCTTGAATCACTTGGCACCGCGTCGAGGAAAGACGTTTATAGGTCGGTGACCTAGGACGAACCGCCGATGACGATCCGAGGTGGCGGCAACCTGACAGGAAGCATGGCGACCATGCCGTGAATAATGATCCTGGACTCGTTCCTTGTTAGGAAAGCCCAGGAACACAGGAGCAGCTCATGCCGAAATACACTGTTCACCTTGGCCGTAACGATCGGGTGCGATTGCGCCAGGAGATCGAACTCGAGGCGTCAGATCCAGCGACGGCCATGGCCGTCGCTTCGGCTCAGGCCGACGAGGCCAAGGACAACGAGGGCTGGTACGACGACAACCTGCAGCACGGGGACATCTGGAGCATCGCGGTCTATGCCGACGATTCGTTAGAACGGAAGCGTCATGGTCGCATGTTAGTCCATACGCCATTTAGGGGACCGCCAACACCCGACCTACAAAAAACCTTGGGCGTGTCCAACGCTTCTTAATGCCGACGAAACATATTGCATCTCGTTAGCTGGACCCTTATTCCAGTCCTGCCACGATCCATCAAGTAAGATACGTGGTCATAAGGAGCATTCACAAAATGACGGCATCCATGAACGGGCAAAAAGCCCAATATAACGACTTTTATTCTCTTGACAGAGATAATCCTGACGTCGTGCGCGGCCGTAACGACGTTTCGCAGGCTGCCCTATCTGTTCATGCAGTAGGCGGCTGGGATTGGAAATTCCTGGCATGAGCGGCCCGAGAGGCGGTCAGGCGAATGAGGCGCTGCCAGCGCCTCAGAACATCGGCCTGAACCCGGGCGACGCGCCAGATCCGTGGGTCTGCGGCGTGCTCCCGGATGACGATACCAACGATACGACAGAGCAGAGGAATTTATAGCATGGGTAAGATAGCCGTCCCCGCCGAACTTAAGGCTCACCTCGACGTCGCTTGCAAGCGGCGCACCGAAGACGAACGGCTGCATCCGCGGCCGGTCCAGCCACCACGGGTCAAGTCGGCTGAGGAAATTGAGGACGATATTCGCACCTTGGCCTTCGATGCGGAGCAGCAATACCTCGCCGCAAAACTTCCTGTTCAGGAGACCAACCAGCACGAGGAGCAGCGGAAGGTCGGCAGCGCACATGGCATTCAGCACTCCAGTTGGGAGGTCGAGCACGCTGGCGACCTGCTGGAACCGCATCCGTATCCCGGCGCGACCACACTGCGCTACGACCGCAAGGTTAACCTGTCGCCCGCACCGATACCGGGCGCACGCTGGCTGGACCTGTGGCTCGCCGCTGATCAGGTCTTGGGGGCTGCGAATGGTGACTGGGACCATCGTTTGATCGAGCACTTCACCCAGGACGACAACGACCCGGCCGTTCTTGTGCTGCATACCGGGAGTTAGCAACAAGGATCGACTGCAAGCGCATGCCTAAGCTTGACTTTGGCCATTTCCAGCTCGCCTGACGATGCGATGGGCGGCGGAGCGGGTGGTGCGTTAAGCTGGCACGTCCCCGCCAGGAGACATCGCCATGCCCTGCCTGCCGTCCCGCTTCGCCGCGGTGATCCAAGCGTTTGCTCCGCTGTTCTTTCAACGGAGTTGGCAGCAAGCTGAAGTGCTGCTGACCGGTGCCGTCCTGGCGCCGGGCAAGCGCACCGTGACCAGCCTTTTGCGCATCATGGGCCTTGCGCACGAGCAACGGTTCGTCAACTACCATCGCGTGTTCGACCGCGCCGAATGGAGCGCGCGGGCCGCATCGCATGTGCCGCTGAAATTGCTACTGGACGTTTTTGTGCCGACCGGACTCGTCGTGTCGGCATCGACGACACGATCGAGCGCCGACGGGGCAAGCGCATCGCGGCCAAAGGCATTTATCTCGACCCGGTACGCTCCAGCCATGGGTACTGCGTCAAGGCGAGTGGCCTACGCTGGCTCAGCCTCATGCTTCTGGCATTGATCCCCTGGGCAGGGCAGGTATGGGCGTTGCCGTTGCTGACGGCGCTTGCCCCCTCGGAGCGCTACTGCCAAGAGCGCGGACGGCAGCACGACAGCCCAGGTCGGAAGCACCGCCTTCCGCGGCCCGCACCGTCCCGATCCGGCATGGAGCACGGATGCGATGAGCACGTTGCAAGCGCATTTGGCCGGCGGGTCGTCTGCGGCTCAGGCCTCCCGTTCCGGGGCATGATGGCCGCCAGAAAGCCACTTCAAGGATAGCACATGAACGCCGTGAACTGGACGCGTATCGCCGGAACAGAGGACTTGCCTGATGGTGAAGCGTTGCCGATCGAGGTCATGGGGCTGAAGCTCGCATTGTATCACGTCGGCGATGAGTGGTTCTGCACGGACAACGTGTGCACGCACGCCTTTGCGCTGCTGACGGAAGGTTGGCTGGAGGGTCACCTGATCGAATGCCCGTTGCACAACGGGCAATTCGACGTACGAACGGGCAAGGGAATGGGGGCGCCAGTGACCGAGGCTCTCCGAACCTATGCGGTAA
>CALMAB010000693.1 GCA_937858325.1 uncultured Acetobacteraceae bacterium | reverse complement strand
GCGCAGCCCGGCGATGACAACAGACAGCACGGGCGCCCGGCTGTATGCCGGGGCCTGCGCGGCCTGTCACGAGGCGGGCGGCCTGGTGCCGCTGGCGCTGCACTCCAGCCTGCACAGCGCGCGGCCGGACAACCTGGGCCAGGCGGTGCTGCGCGGGGTCGCGGGAACGCGATCCGCGCCGGGCCATATGCCGGCCTACGCCGACAGCCTGAACGACAAGCAGGTGGCGGAGCTTCTGGCGCATCTGCGGGCGCGCTTTGCGCCGGGCAAGCCGGCCTGGACCGGGTTGGAACGCACGGTGGCCAGAGTCCGCGGCGCGGGGCGCTGAGGCCAGAGCGCTATCCCACGACAGGCCGCTTGTCCTTGTGCAGCGCCTCCATAAAGGCGTTGTTCACGTTCAGGTGCAGGCGTCGCCGCCGCTGGCGAACACGGTCGGCGGCCGGTGCCCCCGATCCAGTAGCCCGGTCAGGCCGGCGACTTTGCCAGCGAACCTCGGCGGCAATTGTCGCGCGTGTGTCGCTGGCTACTCTTGCGGGTGCTTGAACGCGTATACGTTCTCGCCATAGGTCAGATACTCGCGCTTGCAGCGCGTCAACACCGAGAAGAATGCGTGCGCCGAACCCTGCCACGTTCCCAGCCAATGGTGCAGGTTATCGTGCGCTTCAAAGATCAGGAGCGGCACGTTATCGACCCAGGCATTGTTTGAGGCCAAGACTTTGACCTCGGCGCCCTCGATGTCGATCTTGACAATCACGGGCCGCAGCCGGGCATCCCGTGCCAACAGATCAGGAATGGTGGTGCTCGGCAGCTTGCGCGCTTTGCCCTCTGACCACTCCTCGACGCGCTGCGCCCAGCCAGTACCCGGCTCCCACTCCATGCACATGTCTGCGGATGTGCCCCATAAGGCAGCCTGAAACAACGTGACGTTGGGATATGCAGCCGTATTGGCCCGGAGCATCAAAAAATTACCCGGGTCGGGTTCAATGGCAAAAACTTGACAGTCGGGAAAGCTCGACGCCAGCAGCGCCGTGCCCGCGCCGATGTTGGCCCCAGCATCAATGATCAAAGGGACATGGCCCTCTTCAAGGATGCGTGCGCACAAAGCTCGGATATGTGTCTGGTAGGGACGGCACCAGTCCAGGGCGTAGTCTCGCGCCCCCAAGATCTGCAGCGCCACCTTTATATCGCTGCTACGGGGACGGACGTGCAAATCGCCGGGAAGCCTGCGCACCGAAAGACGAAGCGGCGGCGCGTGCGGGTTCTTACCGACCCAAACCTTTAGGGTATGAAGCTTGATGGTCGCGGCGGGACCGAACACGCGCGCCGCAAGTAGAGCATTGTGAGCAATATCCGGAAGTGCGAGCATAATCTACTACTGCACACAACAAGCCTTGACACAAGTAAGATGAATAGGCCGCCCCTCACGGGCAGCCGATTACAAAATGATGCATTGTGTCATTAAAGAGAAAGTTCCGAAACCGGTCAGCCGCGCTTCACCCCGGTGAACTGCACCAGCCCCTTCGATACGCCGGCTAAGTCCGACCGGTAAGCGGCCGGCTGGTAATACGATCCCAGCGGCAAATAGGGCACGTCCTGCAACGCCTGTTCCTGCATCCTGCGGGCCAGCGCAGGCCCATCGGCCTCGTCCTCCGCGAACAGCCACTCGTCGCGCAGCGCCTCCAGCTTCGGCAGGTCCGGCCAGCCGTTGTAGGCGTTCTCCCCGTTGCCGCGCATCAACTGGTGGCTGCCCGGCGTGCTCATGTCGTAGCCGCCGGAGAACGCCGCGAACATGTGCCAGCCGCCCTTGTCCGGCGGCTGCCGGCTGACCGACCGCTGCACGGTGGTGCCCCAATCGGTCGCGATCACATCCACGTTCATGCCGAGCTTGCGGAGCATGTCGGCGCCGACTTCCGCGATGGCGTTGATTCGCGGCACGTCCGTCGGCTCCAGATAGATGATCTTCTCGCCCTTGTAGCCGGCGGCGGCCAGTTCGCGCTTCAGGTCGGACAGGCCGTGTTTGCCGCTCAGCGCCTCCATGCCGGCGTCGTTGGCGAGCGGCGTCCCGGGGGTGAACAGGCCGCACTGGCCGTCGAACGGGCCGTTGCCGCCCACGACCGCCTCCATGAACTCCCGCTGGTTCACCGCGCGCAGCACCGCCCGGCGGACCGCGGGGTTGTCGAACGGCGGGAACAACTGGTTGAAGCGCAGGAAACCGATCAGGCCCTTGGTTTCCACCGTCTCCACCCGGAGCGTGCGGCTGGCCCGGAGCGAGGGCACGAGGTCCATCAGCGGCTGCGCCACCCAATCGACCTCGCCGGCCCGGAGGGCGGCGACCTGGGTGGCCGGGTCGGGGGTGGTGATCCACTCCACGCGGTCGAAGTGCGCGACGCGCGGCCCGGCGCAGAAGCTCGGCGTGCCGTCCCGCGGCGCGTAGCCCTCGAACCGCGCGTAGGCGTTGCGGGCGCCGGGCACGCGCTCGGCGGCCTGGTAGCGGAACGTGCCGCTGCCGACGATCTCGGTCAGCCGGGTGCTGGGGGGCGTCTGCGCCAGCCGTTCCGGCATGATCACGGCCATGGTGTTGGTCGGGTGCGCCAGCGCATCGGGCAAGAGGCGGAAGCGCCGCCGGAGCCGGAAGCAGATCGTCTTGTCGTCCAGTGCGGTCAGCTCCGCCGTGGCGGCGGCGAGCGCCTGGCCGAAGGCGTCGCTCACCCACCAGCGCCGGATGCTGGCCACAGCATCCCGCGCCAGCACGGGGGTGCTGTCGTGGAACCGCAATCCGTCGCGCAGCGTGAGGGTCCAGGTCAGCCCGTCCGGCTCGGTCGTGCAGCCGGCCAGCATCTGCGGCTGGGCGACGCCGGCCTCGTCGGTCGCGAACAGGGTGTCGAACACCATGAGCACGTGGTTGCGCGTGACAAAGGCGCTGACGGCCGGGTCGAGCAAGGCGAGGTCGGCATAGGGCACGAAGCGCAACGTGGTCGCGGCCTGCGCGCGCACAACCGCCGGGCAGGCCAGCCCGGCCGCGGCGCCAAGCAGGGTTCGGCGTCGCATCATGGCTCAGTCCTTCTTGATGCCCCAGAACAGGCTGAACGACCCGCGCGGGATGTTGCTGACGGTGCGGCGGTAGGCGGTCGCCTGGAAGAACTGGCCCAGCGGGTAGTAGGGCGGGTTTTCCATGAAGCGGGCCTGGATGTCGCGGCCGATCCGCTGCTGGGTGGCGAGGTCCGCCGCGTCGAACCAGGAACTGCGCAGCGCCGCCATCCCCGGATCGGTCGGCCAGCCGACGAAACCCGCCCGGCCCACCGCGTTCAGCGACGGGTTGGAGCCGGGGTTCAGCAGGTCGTAGCCCGCCGTGTAGGTGCAGTGCGCGTTCCAGCCGCCCTTTTCCGGCGGCTCCTGGCTGTTGCGCCGGCTCGTCACCGTGCCCCAGTCCAGCGCCTGGTAGTCGAGGTTGATGCCGGATTTCCGGAACATGTCGGCGCTGACCTCGCACAGCGCGTTGATCGCGGGGAAGTCGGTGGCCGCCAGCATGACCACCTTCTCGCCGCGATACCCGGCGGCGGCGAGGTCGCGCTGCACCCGGGCGTAGTCGCGCGGCCCGGCGAACACCTCAAGCTCGGCCTCCGTCGCCAGCGGCGTGCCCGGCGTGAACACGCCGGCGGGCTGGTGCCACATCTGCGGGTCGGTGCCCGCCACCGCCGTCATGAAGTCCGCCTGGTCGATGGCGCCGAGCAGCGCGCGCTTCACCGCCGGGTTGTCGAACGGCGGATACAAGCTGTTGACCCGCAGGAAGCCGACGTTGCCGGCCCGGTCGATGATCTCCGTGGTGATCGCGCGGTTGCGCCGCAGCACCGGCAGCAGGTCCGCGGTCGGCGCTTCCCACCAGTCGATCTCGCCGGCCTGCAGCGCCGCCGCCGCGGTCGCCGCGTCGGGAATGGTGCGCCACTCGATCCGCTCCATCGTCGGGACCTTCGGCCCGGCGGTGAAGCTCGGCGTGCCCTCCAGCCGCGGCACGTAGCCGTCGAACCGCTGGTAAACGGCGCGGGACCCCGGCACCCGTTCGCCGGCGACGAAGCGGTAGGGGCCGCTGCCGACCATTTCCGTCACCTGCTGCGTGCCGGGCGTGCCGGCCAGGCGCTCCGGCATCACCGGCAGCATGGTGTTGCTGCCGCGGCCGAGCGCCAAGGGCAGGG
>CALMAB010000692.1 GCA_937858325.1 uncultured Acetobacteraceae bacterium | reverse complement strand
GAGCGGGATCACGTGGTCGCCCTTCTTCAGCGTCCGCACGCCGGGGCCGACATCGACGACGATGCCCGCGCCCTCATGGCCCAGGATGGCCGGGAACATGCCCTCGGGGTCGTCGCCGGACAGGGTGAACTTGTCGGTGTGGCAGATGCCGGTGGCCTTGATCTCGACCAGCACCTCGCCCTCGCGTGGCCCTTCGAGTTGCACGGTCTCGATGCTCAAAGGTTGTCCCGCTGCAAAGGCAACGGCGGCACGGACGTCCAAGGTAGGTCTCCCAGTCTGGTGGCGGATCAACTGACGGCCGGCACAAGCTAACCGAATGCGCGCATGAATCCAGCCCCGTAGGCCACATGACTGAACCTGATATGTCTTGCTGCACCGCAGCATGGAAAGATTCTTGCAGCGGGCCGGGCTTTCGCTCCCTTCGGCGTCTTGCCGGGATGCACATTGCCTGCATATGCTGAAGGCTGAACGCCCCGCGTCCGATGCGCAAACCTCGGCGGGAAGCGCCACAGCCTGCCAATGAGCAGAAACATACCGGCCGCAATGCTCGGCCGCATTCAGGAGGGATAGACGTGAGGCTCAAGAAAACGCTGCTCGGCTGCACGACCATGCTGGGCGTCGCCTTGCTCGCCGCGGGGTCGCCGGCGTCTGCCAACGACGAGCTGCAGAAGCTGCAGGGCGACGCCAACCAGTGGGTCATGCCGACCGGGAACTACGCCAACCAGCGCTACAGCACGCTTGACCAGATCAACGCTTCCAACGCGTCGAAGCTGCATCCGGTCTGGTCGTTCTCGACCGGCGTGCTGCGCGGGCATGAGGGCGGTCCCCTGGTCATCGGCGACACGATGTACGTGCACACGCCGTTCCCGAACAACGTCTTCGCGCTCGACTTGAACGACAACGGCAAGATCATCTGGAAGTACGAGCCGCGCCAGGATCCCAGCGTCATCGCCGTGATGTGCTGCGACACGGTGAACCGCGGCGTGGCCTATGGCGACGGCAAGGTCATCCTGAACCAGTCCGACGCCACGACCGTGGCGCTCGACGCCAAGAGCGGCAAGGAGCTTTGGCACGTCAAGAACGGCGACCCCGCCAAGGGCGAGACCATGACGATGGCGCCGATGATCGTGAAGGACAAGGTGTACGTCGGCATCAGCGGCGGCGAGTTCGGCACGCAGGGCCGCCTCACGGCCTACAACCTCAAGGACGGCTCGCTCGCCTGGAACGCCTACTCGGTCGGCACGGACGAGCAGCTGATGGTCGATCCCAACAAGACCACCAACATGGGCAAGCCGATCGGCAAGGACTCCTCCCTGTCCACCTGGCAGGGCGACCAGTGGAAGACCGGCGGCGGCAGCACCTGGGGCTGGTACTCCTACGATCCCGCCACCAACCTGATCTACTACGGGACGGGCAACCCCAGCACCTGGAACCCGGTGCAGCGCCCCGGCGACAACAAGTGGTCGATGACCATCTTCGCCCGCGACGCCGACACCGGCATGGCGAAGTGGGTTTATCAGATGACCCCGCACGACGAGTGGGACTACGACGGCATCAACGAGATGATCCTGGCCGACATCCCCGTGAAGGGGAAGATGACCAAGGCGCTCGTGCACTTCGACCGCAACGGCTTCGGCTACACGCTGAACCGCGAAACGGGCGAGCTGCTGGTGGCCGAGAAGTACGACCCGGCGGTGAACTGGGCCACCCACGTCGATATGCAGACCGGCCGCCCGCAGGTCGTGCCCGCCTACTCGACGCAGCACAACGGCGAGGACAAGAACAGCCGCAACATCTGCCCGGCGGCGCTCGGCTCCAAGGACCAGCAGCCGGCCGCCTTCTCGCCGAAGACCGGCCTGTTCTACGTGCCGACCAACCACGTCTGCATGGACTACGAGCCGTTCAAGGTGTCCTACACCGCGGGCCAGCCCTACGTCGGCGCGACGCTCTCGATGTATCCGCCGAAGGGCGACAACAACCTTGGCAACTTCATCGCCTGGGACGCCGGCCAGGGCAAGATCGTTTGGTCCGACCCGGAGCCGTTCTCCGTCTGGTCCGGCGCCCTGGCGACCGCGGGCGACATCGTGTTCTACGGCACGCTCGACGGCTACCTGAAGGGCGTGGACATCAAGACCGGCAAGGAGCTGTACAAGTACAAGACTCCGTCCGGCATCATCGGCAACGTCACGACCTACACGCATGGCGGCAAGCAGTACGTCGCCGTGCTGTCGGGCGTGGGCGGCTGGGCCGGGATCGGCATGGCGGCCGGGCTGGGCAACGACACGGACGGCCTGGGCGCGGTCGGCGCCTACAAGCAGCTGTCCAACTACACCCAGTTGGGCGGCGTGATGACCGTGTTCGGCCTCGACTAAGCCGACATCAGCAGCTCCCCGGCCGCGGCGCGTCCGCGGCCGGAGATTCCGGAGATCATGGATGCGTTACAAATCACTGCTGGCCGTGTCGGCGCTGGTCGGCGCCGGGGCGGTGTTCGCCGCTGCCGGGTCGTCCGGCGCCCGCGCAGAGAACGACCCGGTTTACGTGGTCCAGGACGGGCGCGTGGACCAGCACACGTTCAACGGCTACCGCCGCTACGGCGAGTCCTGCCTTCGGTGCCACGGCCCGGACGGCGCCGGCAGCTCCTACGCGCCGAGCCTGACCGAATCGCTCAAGAAGATGTCCTTCGAGGACTTCACCAACACCATCGTCAACGGGCGGCAGAACGTCACCAAATCACAGAACAACGTCATGCCGGCGTTCGGCACGACGGAGGACGTGGTGCTGTACCTTGACGACATCTACGGCTACCTCAAGGCCCGGTCGGATGACAAGCTGCCGCGTGGACGCCCGAAGCGCATCGATGATGATAGTTGAGCGGAACAGCCGCCAGGAACGACGTGCCCGCTGGTCGAACTCCGCCAAACGGGTTCTGCCGCGCCTTTCCGTCATCGGCGCGGCGTTGCTCGCGGGCGTTCCCGCGCAGGCCCAACGCGCCGAGCTGATTTCCCGCACGGAACTGCGGGTCTGCGCCGACCCGCACAACCTGCCGTTCTCCAACCAGGAGCGGGAAGGGTTCGAGAACAAGATCGCCGAGATCATCGGCGCCG
>CALMAB010000691.1 GCA_937858325.1 uncultured Acetobacteraceae bacterium | reverse complement strand
GCCAGGACCTCCCCGTGGAGGTCCTGGCGGCGGACATGGGGGACCGCCCGGACATGGGCGCCGGGCTGGCGCGCGCCTGGTTCGACCGGGACGGCGTGCACGCGGTGCTGGACGTGCCGAACTCCGCCACCGCGCTCGCTGTCGCCGACGTGGCGCGCGACCGCAACCGGGTCGCGCTGTTCAGCGGCGCGGGCGCCGCCACGCTGACCGGTGCCGCGTGCAGCCCGAACCACCTGCAATGGACCTACGACACGGCGGCGCTCGCGTCCGGCACGGCGGCGGCCCTGCTGGCGGAGGGCGGGGATACCTGGTTCTTTCTCACCGCCGACTATGCCTTCGGCCACGCCCTGCAGCGCGACGTGACCACCGTGGTGGAAGCCGGGGGCGGGCGCGTGCTGGGATCAGCCAAGTTCCCGGGCGAGATGCAGGACTTCTCCGCCCTGCTGCTGCAAGCGCAGGCCAGCGGGGCGAAGGTGATTGGCCTTGCCTGCACCGGGGCGCCGTTCGAGACCTTGGTGAAGCAGGCTGCCGAGTTCGGCATCGCCCGCGGTGGGCAGCGTTTGGCGAGCCTGCTCTGCCTCGTGACCAACGTACGCGCAATCGGCTTGGCCGACGCGCAGGGCCTCCTGGTGACGGAGCCGTTCTACTGGGACCTCGACCCCGGCACCCGCGCCTTTGCCGCCGCGATCCGCCCACGCAACCGCGGCATCGCGCCCACCATGGTCCATGCCGGCGTGTTCTCGGCCGTGTCGCATTTGCTCCGCGCCGTGGCGGCGGGCGCGGACCCCGGCGACGGCCGGGCGGTGATCGCCGCGATGAAGCGCCTGCCGGCGGAGGACGCCCTGTTTGGCCGCAGCACGGTGCTCGCCAACGGCAGCGTGCCCCACCCGATGTACCTGTTCCAGGTCAAGACGCCGGGCGAGTCCACGGGGCCGTGGGACCTGTATCGCCGGCTGCGCACCATCCCGGCCGGGCAGGCCCGCCCCGCCGCCGCGTCCGGCTGCACGACCGGCGGCTGACTACGCCGCCCGGTTCGGTCCGGCCCCGCGCGCCTGGCCGATGGGCGGCACGTCGCCCGTCATGCCGGCCAGCACCTCCGCGATGTGCCGGACCTGGACGTTACTGCCCTCCCGCGAGAGCCGCCCCGCCATGTTCAGCAGGCAGCCCAAGTCCCCGGCCAGCAGCGTGTCCGCCCCGGTCGCCGCCACGTCCTTCGCCTTTTCCGACACCATCCGGGTCGAGATGTCCGGATACTTGACGCAGAACGTACCGCCGAAGCCGCAGCACACCTCCGGCTCCACCATTTCCCGCAGTTCCAGCCCGGCGACCCCCGCCAGCAAGGCCCGCGGCTGCGCCTTCAGCCCCATCTCGCGCAGGCCGGAGCAGCTGTCGTGGTAGGTGACGGTGCCGGGATAGCTGGCCGCAACGGTGTCCACGCCCATGACATCGGTGAGGAATCCGGTCAGCTCGTGGGTGCGCCCGCCCAGCGCCTCCGCCCGGGCGCGCAGGTTGGGGTCGTCGTCGAACAAGTGCGGCAGATGGTGCTTGATCATGCCGCCGCACGAGCCGGACGGCACCACCACGTAGTCGTAGCCGCTGAAGGCGTCCAAGACGCCGCGCCCGATGTCGCGCGCCGTGGCGCGGTCGCCGCTGTTGTACGCGGGCTGGCCGCAGCAGGTCTGGGCGCGCGGCACCTCGACCTGGCACCCCGCCTGTTCCAGCAGCTTGATGGCGGCGAACCCCACCGTGGGCCGGTGCAGGTCCACCAGGCAGGTGACGAACAAGGCGACGCGGGGACGGGCTTGCAGCATGGCACCCAACGTAGGCCAGCCTGGCGGCTTTCGCCAGACAGGGCGGTCAGAAGCGTCTCGGTTCAAGCGTCAGCGAAATCGGTGCCGCGGGTCACGTCCTCCCAGGCGTCGGTTTCGCGGCGCATGTCGTCGAGCTTGGCGCGGAACTGGTCGAGTGCGTCGCCGCCGATCAGCAGGTGGACGGGGGGACGCTCCGCCTCCACCGCGGCGATGATCGCGCGTGCGCCGCGGGCGGGGTCGCCCTGCTGCTTGCGGTGGCCGGCAAGCGTGCCTGCGCGCCCCTTGCCCGCGGTGTCGGCATAGTCGTCGATCCGCGTCGCCGATTGCTTGATGGACTCAGGGCCGCGGAAATCGGTGCGGAACGCGCCAGGCGCAACCACCGTCACGCCGATGCCGAGCGGCGCCACCTCCTTGGCGAGCGCGTCCGACAAGGCCTCCACGCCCGCTTTGACCATGTTGTAGTAGCCGACGCCCGGATAGGTGACGAGGCCGCCGATGGAGCTGACGTTGACGATGTGGCCGTGGCGCCGGGCGCGCATCCCGGGCAGCACCGCTTTGGCAAGGGCCACCGGCGCGAACAGGTCGGTTTCGAACAGCGCGCGCATGTCGGCATCGTCGCCCTCCTCGATGGCGCCGAGATAGCCGTAGCCGGCGTTGTTCACGAGCACGTCGATGCGCCCGAAGCACGCCGCCGCCGCCGCGACCGCCGCGTCGATCTGCGCCGGGTCGGTGACGTCGAGCGCGACTGCCAACGCGGCGTCGCCCCAGGTCGCCAGGTCGGCAATGTCCGCTTCGCGCCGAGCGGTGGCGACGACGCGGTAGCCCGCGGCGAGCGCCTGCTCGGCGAGCGCGCGGCCAAGCCCCTTGGAGCAGCCCGTGATGAACCAGACGGCGTCCTTCGTGATCATGAGTGTTCCTCCATCGCTTGGTGACGGGGATGTGGCGAAACGCCCAACATCCAATTAGGTGGGATGGATTGCAAAGGCCGTTGAACCGGATCGCACGATGACACAGGCCAGCCTCGACGACCTCGCCGCCTTCGCTGCCGTCGCGCGGACCGGGAGCTTCACCCGTACCGCCACGCGGCTTGGAACCTCGACGTCGAACCTCAGCCACACGATCCGGCGGCTCGAAGCGAGGCTCGGCACGCGCCTGCTCCAGCGCAGCAGCCGCAGCGTGGCGACGACGGAGGCGGGCGAGGCGCTGCTGGCGACGCTAGGGCCGGCACTGGAAAGCATCGACGGCGCGCTGGACGCGCTCGACCGGACACGCGGCCGCGTATCGGGAACGCTGCGCCTCACTGCGACCCGGCAAGCGTATGAGGCGGTGGTCAGGCCGGTGCTGCCAGGCTTCATCGCCGCGCACCCGGACGCGGCAGTCGAGGTGCTGATCGACTACGCCCATCGCGACATCGTCGCCGACCGGTTCGACGCGGGCATCCGGCTGGGCGAGAAGCTGGAGCGGGACATGATCGCGCTCAAGGTGGGACCCGCGCTGAGCATGGCGGTGGTCGCGACGCCCGGCTACCTCGCGCAGGCAGCTCCCATCAACGTCCCGAGCGACCTCGTGCGGCATCGCTGCATCAACTACCGGATGACCGGGGCTGGCACGATCTATGCCTGGGAATTCGAGCGCGGCGGCCAGGCGCTCGAAGTCCGCGTCCCGGGGCCGCTCGCCTTCAACGAGCCGGAGTTGATGCTGGCGGCGGCGCTTGACGGGCTGGGCGTCGGATACCTTCTCGACCACGAGGTCGCGCCGCATGTCGAGAATGGCCGGCTGGTCCGGCTACTCGCCGACTGGACCCCACCCTTTCCCGGCTTCCACCTTTACTACCCGTCGCGGCGGCAGATGCGGCCGGTGCTGACGGCGTTCCTGGACGCGGTGCGGGGCCGCCGCCCCTGAGCGCGCCCTTTGCCCGGTGCGACACCTCTGGTTGGGCTGGCGCGGCCGGCTACCCAGACCGCGCCGCGGACAGCCGCCAGGCCGGGTCAGGCTGGTTCAGCGTGCGCTCGAATGTCCAGATGTCGGTGATCTCCGCCACCGCGTCCGCGCCCGCCACCGGCTTGCCGTCGCGGTCCAGCGTTTCCGACACCTGGTCCGACACGATGCGCAGCGTGATGGCGGCCTGGTTGCCGGACAGCGCGGCGTCCTCCACCGTCAGGTTCTCGATGCCGCGGATTTCGCTCCGCTGGGTTTCCCCCGCCGCTTCCCGCGCCGCGATGGCCGACTCGAAGCTGCGGTAGGTGTCGTCGGACAGCAACGGGCGCAGCGTCACCCGGTCCCCAGCGGCAAAGGCGCCCACGATCATGCGGAACGCGGTCTCCGCCCCATTGAGGAAGTGCTGCGGGTCGAAGCCCCGCTCGGCCGCCCGCATCCGCGCCAGCGCCCGCTGCCGGACCCGGGCAGCCCGGCCGGCGCGGCCCATGCCCGGCACGACGGAAGACGCGGCGTCCGGCTGGGCCGGCCGCTCGAACCCCGTCTTGCGGCCCAGGATGCCGCGCAGGCGCAGCACCAGGAAGGCCGCGATCATGCCGAACAACAGAAGGTCGATTGGAAAGCTGCCGCTGCCCATATCCTGATCCCTTGATAACCCCCCTGACATGGGGCGTTAGCGGGTCAGGACAATGAAGCCCACCGGTTGCGGGCCGCCGGCACGCGCCATAGGTAGGGGCATGATCCTGCTCCGCCACGGCCAAAGCGAATTCAACCTCCATTTCACCGAAACCCGGTGCGACCCCGGCATCCGCGACCCCCAGCTCACCCCGCTCGGCCACCAGCAGGCCGCGGCGGCGGCAGAGGCGCTGCAGGGGGAAGGCATCACCCGCATCCTGGCCTCCCCCTACACCCGCGCGCTGCAAACCGCGGCGCCCATCGCCCGGGCGCTCGGCGTGCCCGTCGTGGTCAACCCGGTGGTGCGGGAACGCTACGCCTTCACCTGCGACATCGGCAGCCCGCGCTCCGCCCTCGCCGCCGCTTGGCCGGAGCATGACTTTTCCGGGATCGAAGACATCTGGTGGCCCCCTGCGGAGGAGCCGGCCGAGCAGGTGATCGGGCGGGCCGGCCTGTTCCGCGCCGAGATGGCGGCGCTGCCCGACTGGTCGCAAACCCTGGTGGTCAGCCATTGGGGGTTCATCCTGTCGCTGACCGGGCGCAGCATGATGAACGGCACCTGGTTCCGCTGCGACCCCACCGCGCCGCCGCCGGCCGAGATCGTCTGGAAGCATTAGCCGTGAAGCGTTGGCCGGGCTGGGCACTCGCGCCCGGGTAGCGCCGCGTTCCCCACCATGCTACCCGGCGCGCCAGCACTCTTTCACCCCCAGCATCCTTTTACCGAGGAATCCGATGTCCGAGACCGCCGCCACGCCCGCCGCCGAAGGCCAGACGCTGCCGCCGCTCACGGTGAACATCCAATACGTCAAGGACCTGTCCTTCGAGGTGCCCGGCGC
>CALMAB010000690.1 GCA_937858325.1 uncultured Acetobacteraceae bacterium | reverse complement strand
CTCCGCGCCGGCGCGTTCCGCCTCGCCCAGCGCCGAGGCAAGCTCGTACAGCCGTGCCACCGCGAGGTTGAAGGCGAAGGTTTCCAGCGCTTCCGTCACCGCCGCAATGGTGCGGTGGGTGGCGCGGCGCAGCGCCGTCGCGGCTGGCCCCATCGTTTCCGGCATCGACGGCAGGCACGGCAGCCGCGACACGGCAGCCGACAGGCGGTGGACCCGCTGAATGAAGCGCGACGCGCCGGCGACGCCGCTTTCCGTCCACTCGATGTCCCGGTCCGGCGGGTTGTCCGACAGGATGAACCAGCGCGCGGTGTCGGCGCCGAAGCGCGCGATGATGGCCGCGGGGTCCACCGTGTTGCGCTTCGACTTCGACATCGCCTCGATCCGCCCCACCGCCACCGGCTCCCCGGTTTCCGCGTGCCGGGCGGAGCCGTCCGGCTGGCGTTCCACCTCCTCCGGATACAGCCAACGCCCGTCGGCGCCCTTGTAGCTTTCGTGCGTCACCATCCCCTGGGTGAACAGCCCGGCGAACGGCTCGGCCACGCCCACATAGCCCGTCGCCTGCATTCCCCGCACGAAGAAGCGCGAGTAGAGCAGGTGCAGGATCGCGTGCTCGATCCCGCCGATATACTGGTCCACCGGCAGCCACTGGTCCGCTGCTTGCCGCGCGACGGGCATGGGGGCGGAGGGGCTGCAGAAGCGCGCGAAATACCAGGAGCTGTCCACGAAGGTGTCGCAGGTGTCGGTTTCCCGCGCAGCGGCGCCGCCGCAGCGCGGGCAGGCCACGTGCTTCCATGTGGGATGGTGGTCAAGCGGGTTGCCCGGGCGGTCGAAGCGCACGTCCTCCGGCAGCCGCACCGGCAGGTCGGCGTCCGGCACCGGCACGGCGCCGCAGTCGTCGCAATGGATTACCGGGATCGGGCAGCCCCAATACCGCTGGCGGCTCACGCCCCAGTCCCGCATCCGCCAGTTCACCACGCCGGTCCCGGCCCCGGCGCTTTCCAGCGCCTCAATGGCTGCCCGGCGGGCCGCGTCGGTGTCCATGCCGTCCAGGAACCCCGAGTTGATCATCGTCCCAGGCCCGTCATAGGCATCCGCGCCCACGGCGAAGCTCTCCGCCGCCTCGCCCGGCGGCAGCACGACGGCCGGGGTGTCCAGGCCGTACTTGCGGGCAAAGTCCAGGTCCCGCTGGTCGCCCGCCGGGCAGCCGAAGATCGCGCCCGTGCCGTACTCCATGAGCACGAAGTTCGCGATCCACACGGGAAACGTCTTGCCCGGCATCAGCGGGTGGCCGACCCGCAGGCCGGTGTCGAAGCCCTGCTTCTCCGCCGACTCGATCACCGCCTCGCTGGTGCCCATGCTGCGGCACTGCGCCACAAAGGCCGCCGCCGCCGGGCTGCGCAGCGTCACGGCCGACGACACCGGATGCTCCGGCGCCAGCGCCACGAACGACATGCCGAACAGCGTGTCCGGCCGGGTGGTGAACACCTCGATGTCCGCCGGAGTCTCGGTGCCGGGCGGGGCGACCAAGGGGAAGCGCACCCGCGCGCCCTCGCTGCGCCCGATCCAGCGGGCCTGCATGGTCCGCACCCGCTCCGGCCAGCGGTCCATTCCGTCGAGCGCGGCAAGCAGCTCCGGGGCGTACTCCGTGATGCGGAAGAACCATTGGGAAAGCTGCCGCTTCTCCACCACCGCGCCGGACCGCCAGCCGCGGCCGTCGATCACCTGCTCGTTGGCCAGCACGGTGCCGTCCACCGGGTCCCAGTTGACCCAGCTTTCCTTGCGCTCCACCAGCCCGGCCTGCAGGAAGTCCAGGAACAGCTTCTGCTGGTGCCCGTAGTACTCCGGCTCGCAGGTCGCGAACTCGCGCGACCAGTCGATGGACAGGCCCATGCGCTGCAGCTCGGTCCGCATCGCCACGATGTTGGCGCGGGTCCACTCGGCCGGATGCACGCCCCGCTCCCGCGCCGCGTTCTCCGCCGGCAGGCCAAAGGCGTCCCAGCCCATCGGGTGCAGCACGGCGTAGCCCCGAGCACGCTTGTAGCGGGCCACCACGTCGCCCAGCGTGTAGTTGCGCACGTGGCCCATGTGGATCTTCCCGCTGGGATACGGGAACATCTCCAGCACGTAGTACTTCGGCTTGCCGTCCGCCGGCACGTCCGCCACGCGGAAGCACCCGGCCGAGTCCCACGCCTGCTGCCAGCGCGGCTCGGCGGTGCGGAAGTCGTAGCCCGGCCCCCCATCTTTCAATCCGGTATCCGCCGCGGCCGTCGTGGGCATGTCATTCATGGGAAGCGCAGCCTAACCTTCGACAACTGCGGATGAAACCTCTCAGCCCGGCTGGCTACGCCAGCCGGGCCAACGCGGCAACGGGCGCCGCGTCAGGACCCGGCCACCTGCGACCGCAGCTCCCGTGCCCGGGCAAGGACCTTGTTCTCGATCTCGCTCGTGGTCACGGCGCTGACAGGCTGATCGACCCATTGGCCACCCTGCGCCACCTGCCGGAAGATCGACACCTTGACGCCGTCCGCGCGGAGCTGGCGCCCGAGGATGTAGGCGGTCGCCTTGAACCGCTCCCCGCCGCTCGTCGGCGGCTGGTACCAGTCGGTGATGATCACGCCTCCGAACGGGTCCGCGGATGCCAGCGGCATGAACGACAGCGTGTCCAGCGCGCCGCGCCACAGGTAGGCGTTGACGCCGAGCGCCCCGCCCTCCTGCGCCTGGGCCGTGTTGGCCGCGCCCTTGCCGATGCCGATGGCCAGGCCCTGGTCGCCGAACAGCTTGCCCTTTTCGCCGCCCTTGGTGCGGTAGTCCTGGTACTCGTCCTCCGCCACCGGGCGCACCTTGGCCGGGCCGCAGCCGGCCAGCCCCAAGACCGCGATCAGGACAAGAACGATGGGAGCCGTGCGGTGCGACATGGAGGACCTACCCGAAAACGGCGCGAAGCGCGCCACGCAGCGTCATAGCCCGGCCAAGAAGGAACGCCAAGCCGGACACCGCGGGCGCCGGCAGGCCCCGGAACGCAAACGGGGCGGTGGTTGCCCACCGCCCCGCCCGCCCGCAAAGCTCCGTCGGTTACCAGCTGAAGCCGGTGCCGACCGCGAGCACCTGCGACGTGACCTTGTTGGCGAAGGGGTTGCCCGCCGCCGACCCGGACACGCCCTGGCCGGTGATGAAGTTGTAGCCGTTCTGCTTGCGCTCCCCGTAGAGGTAGGACGCGAACAGCGACAAGCCCGGCGCCAGGGAGTAGGTGGCACCCGCGGCGATGCCCTGCTCCGTGCGCTGCCGCCCGAAGTAGGCATTGTTCACGTCGCCCGCGCTCTTTTCGTAAAGGTAGTGCGCGCCGACGATGGCGGGGCCGAAGGTGTAGGAGAAGCCGACCAGGGCGGCCTCGCCGTCCGGCAGCCCCTTCGGCACAAGCTGGCCAAGCGCGCCGTTGTAGCGGCCGAACTGGTACTTGCCGCCGACGCTGAAGCCGCCATAGGTCACGGCCACGCCGAAGTCGCCCACGTTCAGGCCGTCGTAGTTGGGCCGCGCCCCGCCGGTTGCCAACGGGTTGTTGTTGAACGGCGTGCCGGAGTTGTCGAGCACGTGCCCGCCGCCGACATAGGCGGCGGTGGCCGCGATGCCGAAGGCGCCGAACGTGCCGCGGTAGCGCAGCAGCACGTCCACCGTGTTCTTGCGCCGGGCGCTTTCGCCGCCGACCGGCGAGGAGGACAAGCGGTCGCAGCCCGGGCCGGCAACGCCCTGCGCGTTCGCGCCGGTGGCTTGGGTGAAGATGCCGGCCGAGTTGACGAAGTTGGTGCCGAGCGGGTTGGAGGTGTTACAAGCGTCGTAAAGGCCCGTGCCGCCGGTGTTCGGCTCGTAGGACACGCCGAAGTCGAATCCGTAGAGCTGCGGCGACAGGTAGATCACCTTTGTCGTCGTGTAGTAGCTGCCGTTGTCGGCGAACGGCCAGGTGAGCTGGGTGTTCGGCGCCGCCAAGCCGCCCACGTCGCCGTTGAACCCGCCGTCGTTGAAGTTTTCGAAGTTGCCCGTCATGTAGAGGCTGGTCGGCTGGTCGGCCGAGCCGAGGCGGATGGTGCCGAGCTGGTCGGTGCCGATGTAGCCCCATTCCCGCTTGAAGTACAGAAGCGAGCGGTGCTGGTTCTGCCCGCCGACGCTGCCATACGAGCCGCCGCCGGCGCCGTACGCGTTGTCCTGCCGGATTTCAAGGCTGGCGCCGTACTTCAGGCCGTTCGCGGCCACGCCGTCGAAGCCCGGGAACAAGCGCGCATAGTCGCCGAACCCATAGCTCGACTGCTTGTTGGTGCCGCTCGAGTTCGCGCCGGTGCCGTTGCCGGTCGCGTCGAAGTTCCCGGACGGCGTGCCCGCCGCGTTGTTGTTGACGTCGCGGTCCGTGACGATCCCGCCGTAGAACCGGAACCGTCCGTTCAAGCGGACCGTCACGGTGCCCGGCTCCGGACTGGCCGTTTGGGCGTCCGCCACGGCGGCCGCTCCCATCGAGGCGCCCATTGCGGCCACGGTGGCCAGCAGGAGCTTACGCATTCAACTTCTCCCTAATTCGCCGATCACCGGCAGATATTCATGGCCCCGCCCGACACCTGCCACTGGACCCGCATACAGCGCGTCAAGGGCGAGGGCAACCAGACCCATTCACACTATCGCCGCGCTGGCCGCTTGCCGCAATTCCCGGGATGAACGACTTATGGCAATTGCGAAACACTGTGACCATGGGGCCACAATGGTCGCCGCCGTCGCCGTCGCTGGCATCCGGCAGCAGCGCCCCGATCGCCCCCGCCCCGCCGCACCAGCGCGGCAGGCGGCGTGCTTGCCGCCCGTCCACGCCGCCCAGCGCCAGGATGGTGGGCCGGCCGTTGGAGCGCCCGTGAGGAGGCAGCCGCCGCGCC
>CALMAB010000689.1:1400-7831 GCA_937858325.1 uncultured Acetobacteraceae bacterium | reverse complement strand
TTACACCAGCCTCCCCGCCTCACCCCTTCCGTCATTGCGAGCCGCCGGGGCGGCGTGGCAATCCAGAGCCGCCAGCGTTGCGCTCGCCGCTGGATTGCCGCGTCGCTGCGCTCCTCGCAATGACGCAAAGACGATGGGAGCAAACGGCCGCTGGTTTAACCAAGCGGCGCCTTCGGCGGCGGAGGCTTGCCGGGCACTGCCGGTGCGGCTTTCGGCCGATTTTGCCGTTCCATGCTGTTTGGGCCTGCCCTGACAGCATGACATGCCGCGAGCGCGGGCCGGCGCGAACGACCGATCTCCGCGGGCGCCGCTTTTGCGCGCCGGTGCCTCCGTCCGCCCCTGGCTGCGGCCCCGCCCGCGGTTGCGGCCCAGGGCCGGCCGGGGCTTGCTGTCCCCCATTGGACGTGCACGGCCGCAGGAGAACACGGAATGGACGAGGTGGACCGCAAGCTTCTGGGGCTGCTGCAGCAGGACGCGACGGTTGCGATGGCCGAGCTGGCCGAGCAGGTCGGGCTGTCGCCAACCCCGGTGTGGAAGCGCATCCAGAAGCTGGAACAGGCCGGGGTCATCCTGCGCCGCGTCGCCCTGCTGGACCCCGAGCAGGTCGGCGTCGGCCTGATCGTGTTCGTGGCCATCGAGGCGCACGAGCACACGCCGGACTGGCTGGCCCGCTTCGCCGACGCCTTGTCGTCCATGCCGGAGGTGATGGACGCCTATCGCATGGCGGGCGAGGTGGACTACATGCTCCGCGTCGCCGTCACCGACATGGCGGCGTTCGACGGCTTCTACAAACGGCTGATCGCCGCCGTGCCGCTGAAGAACGTCACGTCACGGTTCGCGATGGAGCGGTTGAAGGGCACGACCGCCTACCCGTTGCAGCCGGGTGCGTTCCGGGACCGGCGCGCGCCTGATCCGGACGCTTGAAGGGGCGCCCGCGGCCGTGGCCGCCGAACCCGGCACGACCACAGCTTGCGCCGGACCAGGCCGTGGAAAAACGAGCTTTCCTTTCCCGCGCTTGCCGCAGCCCGTTTTCTTTTGATGTTTGTGTATTCCATTCTTAACTTGAGCTAATTGGCGTTCCGGCAGACTTGTTGTGCGAGATTTTTATGCCTGCGCGCGGCAGGAGCACCGCGCTCCCTATGATCTGCCATGCGGGTTTCAGCGAGGTTCCTCATGCACCAGTCGCATGTCATCGAGGTGTCCGGCCGTTTCGCCGGGGCGGCCATGACCCAGGGCGGGGCATTCCGCTTCGTCGCCGTGGACCCGCGAGCGGCGCCGCTGGACCGCAGCCTGTGGCCCAGTCTGCCCGACGTGCAGCGGGCCGTCACGCAGCTGATGCAAACAGGCTGCGTTTCCTATGTGCCGGCGGGACGCGCCGTGACCAGGCCGGACGACGAAGCGGGTACGGGGCTATAGACGATCCGACGCAGCCGACGCTTCCTGCAACGTCTTCGTCACTGGCCGGCTCCGCCCCAAGCCGCGTTGGACCAGCGTGTAGAACGCCGGGGTGAACAGCAATCCGAACACCGTCACGCCCAACATGCCCCCGAACACGGCCGTGCCCAGCGACTGCCGCATTTCCGCCCCGGCACCCGTGGCCACCACCAGCGGCGCCACGCCCAAGATGAAGGCGAACGACGTCATCAGGATGGGCCGCAGCCGCCGCCGCGCGGCCTCGACCGCCGCCACCGCCGGGGAACTGCCGCCGTCCTGCGCCTGGCGCGCGAACTCCACGATCAGGATCGCGTTCTTCGCCGCCAAGCCGACCAGCACCACGAACCCGATCTGTGCCAGGATGTCGATCGACATGCCCCGGATCAGCAGCCCCGAAACGGAGGCCAGGAGGCACATCGGCACGATCAGCACCACGGCCAGCGGCGACCGCAGGCTTTCGTAGTTGGCGGCCAGCACCAGGAACACGAACAGCGCCGCGGCGCCGAACACGAGGAGGGCCGGCGTGCCCTTCTGCTGCTGCTGGAAGGCGATCTCCGTCCATTCGTAGCCGATGCCCGGCGGCAGGACCTGCTTGGCCAGCTGCTCCATCCGCTGCAGCGCCGTGCCGGTGGCCACGCCCGGCCCCGCCACGCCCTGCACCTCGGCCGCCGGGTAGAGGTTGTAGCGGGGGACGCGATACGGGATCGTCTGGTCACGCAGCTGCCCGACGGTGCCGATTGGCACCATCTCGCCCGCGGCGTTGCGCGCCTTCAGCCCCATCAAATCGGACCGGTCGCGCCGGAACGGTCCGTCCGCCTGCGCGATCACCTGGTAGGTGCGGCCCAGGAAGTTGAAGTCGTTCACGTATTGCGACCCAAGGTAGACCTGCAGCGTGTTGAACACGTCGGTGGGCGTCAGCCCGACCTTCTCCGCCTTCAGCCGATCAACATCCGCGTAGATCGACGGCGATCCCGCGTTCAGCAGCGTGAACACGCCGGCGAAGCTTCCATCCTTGTTCGCCGCCGCCACCAGCGCCTGCGCCGCGTTAACCAGCGCCTGCGTGCCAAGCCCGGCCCGGTCCTCGAGCATCATCTTGAAGCCGCCGGAGTTGCCGATCCCCTGGACCGGCGGCGGCGGGATCGTCAGGACATAGGCGCCCTGGATCACCGAAAGCCGGTTGCGCAGGTCAGCCAGCACGGACGTGGCCGTCACCCCCGGCAGCTCGTGGTTGTAGAGCGACGGCAGGCCGGAGAAGATGGTTCCCGAGTTGGACGACACCGTGAACGTCGTCGCGTCCAGCCCTGCGAACGGCGCCACGTGCTCGATCCCCCGCGTGTGCAGGATGATGTCGATCGCCTGCTGCACGACCGCCTCGGTCCGCGCCAGGCTGGCGCCCGGCGGCAGCTGCAGCACGGTGATGAGGTAGCCCTGGTCCTGCTCGGGGATGAAGCCGGTCGGGATGCGGGAGAACTCGAACCCGGCCGCGCCGATCAGCCCGGCATACAGCACCGCGACCAGGGCAAGCCCCCGCACCAGCCGCCGGGTCAACTGGCCGTACGCGTCGGACAGCCACTCGAAGCCGCGGTTGAACCCGCCGAACCCCGCGCGGACGATCCGGCCCAACAGGCCCGGCCGGGCGGGATGCGCGTCGTGCTCCCGCAGCAAGAGGGCGCACAGCGCCGGACTCAGGGTCAGCGAAACGAAGCAGCTGATCACCGTGGAGGCGGCAATCGTCACCGCGAACTGCCGGAAGAACTGCCCGGAAATCCCGGACAGGAAGGCCGAGGGCACGAACACCGCGCACAGCGTCAGCGCGATGGACACGAGCGCCCCGCCAACCTCGTCCATTGTGCGATGGGCAGCCTCCTTCGGCTTCATGCCAACGGCGATGTTGCGCTCGACGTTCTCCACCACCACGATGGCGTCATCGACCACGATGCCCACCGCCAGCACCAAGCCGAACAGCGACAGGTTGTTCAGCGAGATGCCGAGCGCGTACAGGATGGTGAACGTGCCCACAAGCGAGACCGGGATCGCGATCACCGGGATGATCGAGGCGCGCCAGGTCTGCAGGAACACGAACACCACGCCGACGACGAGCAGGATCGCCACGAAGATCGTCGTGATCACCTCGTTGACCGACTTCGCCACGAAGATGGTCGGATCATAGACGATGATCGAATCAAGGCCCGACGGGAACTCCTTCTTGAGTTCCTGAACCGTGTCCAGGACTGCCTTCTCCACCGCCAGCGAGTTCGCGCCGGGCTGCGCGAAGATCAGCAGCGGCAGCCCTTCCTTCTGGTCCATGAAGGCTGTTGACCCGTAATCCGCCGCCCCGATCTCGACCCGGCCGACATCGCGGACGCGGGTCGGCCGCCCCTGCGCGTCCGTCTTCAGGATGATGTCGGCGAACTGCCCCGGCGTGGTCAGCCGGCCGAGCGTCTGCACGTTGAGCTGGTAGGCGGCGCTGCTCTTCACGGGCGGCTGGTTCAGCACGCCCGCGGACACCTGGATGTTCTGCGCCCGCAACGCCGCCAGCACCTCGCCGGCATTGAGGCCATAGGCCGCAACCTTGTCCGGGTCGAGCCAAATCCGCATCGCATAGTCGCGCGACCCGAACAGCTGTACGTCGCCAACCCCCGGCAACCGCGCCAGCGCGTCCTTCACGTGCAGCGTCGCGTAGTTGGACAGGTAAAGGTTGTCGCGCGTCCCGTCGGGCGAATACAGGTGCACGGCGAGCAGGATGTTCGGCGTCGCCTTGCGCACCTGCACGCCCAGGCGCTGCACGTCCTCCGGCAGGCGCGGCAACGCGTCCTGTACCCGGTTCTGCGTCAGCATCTGCGCGACGTTCAGGTCCGTGCCAATCGCGAAGGTCACGGTGATGGTGAGCTTGCCGTCGCCGGTGGACTGGCTGCTCATGTAGATCATGTTCTCGACGCCGTTGATCTCCTGCTCCAGCGGCGTCGCGACCGTCTGGCTCACCACCTCGGCGGAGGCGCCGGGGTAGCTGGTGGTCACCTGCACCGTCGGCGGCACGATCTCCGGGTATTGCGCGACCGGCAGGATCACCAGGGCGCCCAGCCCGACCAGGGTGACGAAGACGCTGAGCACCGTTGCCAGGATCGGGCGGTCGATGAACGTGTGGGTGAAGCGCATCGCGCCCTCCTAGAACGGTGTCAACGAGGCCGGAGACGCTCCAGCCTCCGTCTCGTGCGGAACAGGATCTACTCGGCGTTCGGGTCCGGCTTGATCTCGCCGGCGACCGGAGTGACCTTGGCCCCTGGCCGGACCCGCACGATCCCGTCGATGACGACCTGGTCCGTCGCCGCCAGGCCGCTGCGGATGACGCGCAGTCCCTGCTCCAGGTCGCCGACCTCCACCGGCTTCGGCGCCACGGTCCCATCCGGCGCCACGGTCATGACGACCTGACGCGATTGGTCGGGGACCACCGCGGCGGCCGGCACCAGCACCACCGGCTCCGGACGCCCAAGGCTCAGCCGCAGCCGCGCGAACTGGCCCGGCGTGATGGCCAGGTCCGGATTGGGCACGGTGGCCCGTGCACGGATGGTGCCGCTGCTCCGGTCCACCGCGTTGTCGATGAAGTCGAGCGTCCCGTGACGGTCGAAACGCCCGTCGCCGTATAGGCTGATCGCCACGTCCGAGTGGGGCGCCTCGCCGTGGAACGCTTTCTGGTATGCCGCGTAATCGGCCTCGCTCATGTCGAAACCGAGATAGATCGGGTCCAGCGAAACGACCGTGGCGAGCAGCGTCGATTGACCCGTGCCGCCCCGGCTGCCGCTGACCAAGCTGCCCAGCGAAACGAGGCGTGCCCCCACGCGCCCGGCGAACGGCGCGGTGATCTTGGCGAATTCAAGGTCGAGGCGCGCATCCATGACCGCCGACTGCGCCGCTTGGATGGCCGCCTGCGCGCTGCGGTCGTCGGCCGCCCGGGTGTCCACGTTCTGCCCCGAGCCGAAATCGGTCCGCTTGAGCTGCTGCGCGCGCCACAGTTCGACCCCGGTCAGCACCTGCTTGGCCTGGGCGGCCTGCAACTGGGCAACCGCCTGGTCCAACCGGATTTGGAACGGCCGCGGGTCGATGGAGAACAGCGGGTCGCCCGCGCGCACCGTCTGCCCATCCTTGAAGTCGATTGCCGTCAGCGTCCCGCCGACCTGCGCCCGCAGCTCCACGCTGTCAACGGCCGCGAACTGCCCGAGCAGGCGGCCCGTCGCCTGCACCGTCTGCTGCAGCGGCGTGCTCACCGTCACTTGCGGCGGCGCCGCCGCCGCGGGCGGGGGCACCGTCCCATGCCAATGCCGCTCGGCAAGCACGCCGCCCGCGATCAGAAGCCCGACAACGGCGATCCCGACCCACCACCGCCCTCGCGACCTGTGCGGCCGCTCCTGCCCGGCGAGTTCCCGTTGCGCGCTCGTGAGTTCCGTCATGCTGGGTCCTCTTGACTGGGCCATTGCTGCGGACCTGCGAGGGCCACCGGGGCCGCTTGCGCCCTGGGCCGCAGGCACCATCTTACATGTTCAATCATAGTGGTCTCTATCAAACTCTGTCTGAGATAGAACACTCTACGAATGGATCAAGAGGACGGTCGGGAGTGCCCCAGCGATGAAGGTGTCGGGCAAGAAGGTCGCGCAAAACCGGGCGGCGCTGGTGGAAACGGCCACGCGCCTGCTGCAGGAGCGCGGGTTCGACGGCGCAGGCGTGGTGGACATCAGCCGGGAAGCGGGGTTGACCCAAGGCGCGCTGTATGGACAGTTCGGCTCCAAGGACGTGCTCGCCGCCGAAGCCGTCCGCAAAGCCTTCGCCGACGGCGCGGCTGCTTGGCGCGAGCTGAGCGACAACGCGCCGAACCCCCTCGCCGCCTGTCTCGACGCTTACCTGTCCGAGGCCCATCTGGCGGATGTCGGGTCGGGCTGCGTCCTTGCCGCTTGCCTTTCGGAAGTCCGCCGCCAGCACCAGGCGATTGGCGCCGCGTTCACCGA
>CALMAB010000689.1:0-1390 GCA_937858325.1 uncultured Acetobacteraceae bacterium | reverse complement strand
GATGCAGCAGGCGCTGCCGAGTGCAGCGGCCCCGGACGACACCCGCCGTCGCGCGCTCGCTATGCTGTCCGGCCTTGTTGGCAGTGTCGCCATTGCCCGCGCCGTGGCGCCGACCGATCCGGCCCTCGCGCGGGAGATCATCGCCGCGACCCGCGCCGAACTGGAGCAGTTGGCCCTTCGCTGATACGGAAGCCGGGCGACCAACCGGGTTGGACTGGCGCCCGGCGACGGGATGCTTGAAACGCGTCGCGACGGCGTGGCTGGACCACTACCACTGCGCCATCCAACGCGGCCGTCCAGCCCCGGCGTTCACGCCGGCGCCGCGCCCTGCGTTCCGACATAGACCGCATACAGCGACTGGCTTCCAGCCATGAACAGCCGGTTCCGCTTCGGGCCGCCAAAGGTGAGATTGCCCACCACCTCGGGAATGCGGATGCGGCCCAGCAGCTTGCCCTCAGGGTTCCAGCAGGTCACGCCGCTGTAGCCGACGTTCCGCCCGGCATTGCTCGACATCCAGACGTTGCCTTCCACGTCGCACCGTACCCCGTCTGCCGCGCATTTGACGCCGTCCACCATGCAGTCCGTGAACTGCCGCTGGCCCGACAGCCGGTTGTCCGCGCCCACCTCGAAGACGTGCACGTCGTTCTTGCCGCCCGCACCCTGGTCGCCGGGTCCCTTGCCGGTGCTGACCACATACAGGCGCTTGCAGTCCGGGGAGAACGCCAAGCCGTTCGGGTCGGGCAGTTGCTCCTCCTTCACGACGACGTCGAGCCGTCCGTTGGGATCCCAGCGATACACGTTGGTCGGCAGCTCCCGCCGTCCCGGGACGAAACCGCCGGGCTGGCCCAGCGTCGCCTTCAGCCGGCCCGGCGCGTTGGACGGGCCACCGGCCGCGTCCGGCGCGCCCTCGTAGAGCTGGCCGCCATAGGGCGGATCGGTGAACCAGACGCTGCCGTCCGGGTGGGGCACGGCGTCGTTGGGAGAGTTGAGCCGCTTGCCTTCGAAACGGTCCGCCAGGACCGTCACCGAGCCGTCCAGCTCGTAGCGCACGACGCGGCGGGTCAGGTGCTCGCAGCTGATCTGCCGGCCGGCAAAGTCGAAGGTGTTGCCGTTGCTGTTGTTGCTGGGGCTGCGGAACACGCTGACGTGCCCGTCGTCTTCCAGCCAGCGCAGCTGCCGGTTGTTGGGGATGTCGCTCCACAGCAAGAAGCGGCCCTCCGCGCACCAGGCCGGGCCTTCCATCCAGAGCGCGCCGGTCCAAAGGCGCTGGATGGTCGTGTTGGCCTGGATCAGGCCGTCAAAGGCCGGATCCACCGTGAGCACGTCCGGGTCGGTGAAGTAGGTGGTGGGCGCGCCGTCCGGCCCGAAGTCGCGCGGCGGCGTCGTGACG
>CALMAB010000688.1 GCA_937858325.1 uncultured Acetobacteraceae bacterium | reverse complement strand
CTGCCGATGGCCGGCACCGCGCTGGTCATGGCACTGGACGCCGCGCTGGCCAAGGCCCAGGGGGAGGCCGCGCACCTGCTGCAATCCGACCCGGCGGTGGTCCGCTTCGCCGATGGCATGTTCTCCACCGCGGACGGCGCGAGCATCGGGCTGCTTGAGCTGGTCCGCGCCCTGCCGCCCGGCGCCCTGGATGCCGACGCCCACAACCCGAACGGGGAGTTCGTCTTCCCGAACGGCGCCCACGTGGCGGAGGTGGAGGTCGATCCGGACACCGGGGCGGTGTCGCTGCTGCGCTACGTCGCGGTGGACGACTACGGCACCCTGGTCAACCCGCTGCTGACCGAGGGCCAAGTCCAGGGCGGCCTGGCGCAGGGCATCGGGCAGGCGCTGATGGAGGGGGTGCACTACGACCCCGGCGGCGGGCAGTTGCTCACCGCCTCCTTCCAGGACTACGCCCTGCCGCGGGCCGCCGACCTGCCCATGCTAGAGGTCCGGTTCAACGAGCATCCCACCGCCCGCAACCCGCTGGGCGCCAAGGGGTCGGGCCAGGCCGGCGCCATCGGCGCGCCGCAGACCGTCATGGCCGCCATCGCCGACGCCCTGGGCATCGCCCACCTGGACATGCCTGCCACGCCGGAGCGGGTGTGGCGGGCGTGCCGGGCGGCGCAGGGCTGAGCCGGGGTTCGGGAATGCAGCGCAGCTTCGACGTGGTGGTCATCGGCGGCGGCGTGATCGGCAGCTCCGTCGCCTACCACCTGTCCGCCAACCCGGCCTTCGCCGGGCGCATCGCCGTGGTCGAGCGCGATCCCACGTACGCCACGGCGTCGTCCTCGCTGTCCACCAGCGCCATCCGGCAGCAGTTCGCCACCGCGGCCAACATCCGCATGTCCGGCTACAGCATCGGCTTCCTGCGCCGGGTTCGGGAGCTGCTGAGCGTGGACGGTTATGAGACCGACATCGGCCTGCGCGAACCAGGCTACCTCATCCTCGGCACGCCCGGCGACATCCCGGCCTTCGAGGCCAAGGCCGCGACGCAGCGGGCCTGCGGCGTCAACACCGAACTGCTCACCCCGGAGGGGGCGCGGCGTCGCCACCCCTGGCTGCGGGTGGACGACCTCGGCATCGCGTCTTACGGGCCGGATGGGGAAGGCTGGTTCGACGGCCCGGCGCTGCTGCAAGCGTTCAAGCGCAAGGCGCGCGCCCAGGGCGTCGAGTACATCGCCGGCACCGTCACGGGGCTGGACATGGCGGGCGCCGGGCAGATCGGCGCGGTTCTGCTGGCCGATGGCGGGCGGCTCCTGTGCGGCAGGGTTGTCAACGCCGCCGGGCCATGGAGCGGGCAGGTCGGCCGGATGACCGGCCTGGATGTGCCGGTGGTGCCGCTCAAGCGCTGCATCTTCGTGTTCGACAGCCCGGAGAAGATCCCACACGGCCCATTCGTCTTCGACCCGTCAGGCGTCGCGTTCCGGCCGGAGGGGCACCGATATCTCTGCACCGCGGTGCCCGCGGCCGAGAACGCCGCCGACGATTTCGGCCTGGACGTGGACCATGCGCTGTTTGATGACATGATCTGGCCCGCCTTGGCCCATCGTGTCCCGGGCTTCGAGCGGTTGCGGCTGCTGCGGGCCTGGGCCGGGCTGTATGAGCACAACCTGTTCGACCACAGCGCCATCATCGGGCGGCACCCGGAGGTCACGAACCTGGTGCTGGCCTGCGGCTTCAGCGGCCACGGCATGATGCACGCCCCGGCCGCCGGCGCCGGCGCGAGCGAGCTGATCCTGCACGGGGAAGCGCGGTCGGTGGACCTGCGGCCGTTCGCGTTTGAACGCATCGCGGCCAACCAGCCGATCCGGGAGCACGTGTACTGACGGCCGGCATGGACATTCGCCAACCCCGCCGCGCGTGCCCGCAAACAGGCTGATTGCCAGCCTGCTGCGCCGAACCTAGCATACTCCCATGCGCAACGGCGCCGCAGCCGCTCAAGGGGCTGCCGCGCCGGATAGAACGCGGTCGAACGAGGGGGGCACGTCCATGGTGGCCATCATCACGCGCCGCAATGCCATCGCGGGCGGCGCGGGCCTGGCTGCTGCCGGCCTGTTGGACTTCAAGGCGTCCGCGATCCCGGTCGCCAGCATCGAGCCGCCGAGGCTGCCGATCGAGAACGGCGCCACCTTGCGGGTGCTGCGCCCGGCGAAGTTCGTGGACCCCGACGAGACGATCTTCCGCGAGAACGTCAAGGCGTTCAGCGACGAGATGAAGGTCCCGGTCCGCGTCGATTTCGTCGGCTGGGAGGACCTGCGCCCGCAAACGGCTGTGGCGGCCAACACCGGCGCCGGGGCCGATGTGATCATCGGCTGGCCGGACGACCCGCATCTGTATGCCGACAAGCTTTTGGACGTGAGCGACGTGGCCGAGTACCTCGGCCAGAAATACGGCGGGTGGTATGCCCTGGCCGAACGGTACGGCAAGAAGTGGGGCACCAACAACTGGATCGCCATCCCCATGGGCGGCTCCGGCGCCCCGGTGGTTTATCGCCAGTCCTGGGTCAAGGAAGCCGGCTTCGATCACATCCCGGCCGGCTTCGACCAGTTCCTCCTGCTGTGCCGGAACCTCAAGAAGAACGGCCACCCGGTCGGCTTCTCCCTCGGCAACGCGGTGGGCGACGCGAACGGCTATTGCAGCTGGATGCTGTGGGGCCACAACGCCTATCTCGTCGATGAGGACGGCCACGTCGCGATCAACCGCCGGGAAACGCTGGACGCGCTGCGCTTCGCCAAGGAGATGTACCCGACAATGATCAACGGCACGATCTCCTGGCAGGACCCGAGCAACAACAAGGCGTTCCTGGCCGGGGACATCAGCCTGACCGCGAATGGCGTGTCCATCTACTACGCACTGAAGAACAACCCGGCGACCGCCGCCATCGCGACCGACACCAGCCACGAGCCGCTGCCGTTTGGCGCGTTCGGCAAGCCGCCGGAGTCGGCGCTGATCCTGAACGCGATGGTGTTCAAGCACGTCAGGTATCCGAACGCGGCGAAGGAGTTCCTGCGCTTCATGATGGAGCAGCCGCAATACGAGAAATGGCTGACCGGCAGCGCCGGGTATTGGGCGCAGCCGCTCAAGGCCTATGCGGACAGCGACGTGTGGAAGCGGGACCCCAAGATCGCCGCCTACCGCGACACCTGTGGGCACCCGTGCTGGAACGGCTACAAGGGGCCGATCAGCGCGGCGTCCGGAGCGGTGACGGCCGACTACGTGGTGGTGCAGATGTTCGCGGCGGTCGCCTCCGGCGCGGCCACGCCGGAAGAGGCGGCGCAGGAAGCGGAGCGCCGGGCCAGGCGCTACTACAAGGGATAGGAACGTTCGATGGCACGATACAAGATCGCGACGCCCGCCGGCGAAAGCTTCACCGTGGCCGGGGGTGGCTACGCATTGGAGATGGAGGCGTTGGACGGCATGGACGCGGCTATTGTCGAGGTTCCCGCCGACGAGGACGGCTTTATCGCCGCGGTGGGCGACTGCGACGCCGTGTATGCCAAGGGCATGAACTTCACCGCGCGCATGATCGCGGCGCTGCCGGACCGGTGCCGAGGCATCGTGCTCGGCACGGTCGGCGTGGACTACGTGGACGTGGCCGCCGCCACGGCGCGGGGCATCCCGGTCACCAACTGTCCCGACACCTTCATCGACGAGGTGGCCGACCACGCCATGGCCCTGCTGCTGGCGGGCCACCGCCGCATCATCGAGCAGGACCGCATGGTGCGGGACGGGCGCTGGCGCGACGGGCGCCCGCAGCTGCTGCAGGTGCCGCGCCTGATGGGATCGACCCTGGGCTTCGTCGCCTTCGGGCGCGTGGCCCGGCTGACCGCGGCCCGCGCCCGGGCGTTCGGCCTCAACCTGATGGCCTATGACCCGTTCATCGAGGAGCTGGTCATCCACGAGCACGGCGTGCGCCCGTCCACGCTGGAGGAGGTGCTGCGGGGGTCCGACTTCGTGTCCATGCACGCGCCGGCCACCCCGGAGGCGCGGGCGATGCTGACGGAGAAGCACTTCCGCACCATGAAGCCCACCGCCTGGTTCATCAACACCGGGCGCGGCTCCACGGTGGACGAGGCCGCGCTGATCCGGGCGCTGGAAGGGGGCTGGATCGCCGGCGCGGCGCTGGACGTGCTGGAGCAGGAGCCGCCGCGGCAGGACAACCCCTTGCTGCGGATGCCCAACGTCGTGCTCAGCCCGCACAACGCGTCGGCCTCGGCGCGCTTCGACCTGGCGCGCAAGCGCCGGGTCGGCCAGGAGCTGTCGCTGATCCTGTCGGGGCGGTGGCCGATGAGCTGCGTCAACCCGACGGTGCTGCCGGGGTCGGACCTGCGGCGCTGGCAGCCGTACTCGATGGAGCGCGGTCCCAACAGCTGAGGGAGGCCGACATGAAGATCACTGCGGTCCGGCTGCGCCGCCTGCGCGGCACCTTGCCGACGCAAGGCCGGTTCTGGGAAGAGCGCCTGGTCCGTCCCATCGACGTGTACCCGGAATACCGCCTGCGCGACGACCCCGAAGGGCTGCCGCAGGTGGCGCCGGACAAGCTGCCCATTGAAGCGTTCTTCGTGCAGGTCGAGACGGACGAGGGTGTCGTCGGCATCGCCGGGCCGCTGCCGGAAACGGTGGCGTTCTTCATCGGCCGCCGCTTGCGCCCCATCCTCTTGGGGCGCGACCCGGTGGCGCACGAGCTGCTGTGGGACCAGATGCACCGGATCATGGTGCACGGCCGCCAGGGCGACGCCATGCTCGCCATCAGCGCCATCGATTGCGCGCTGTGGGACCTCAAGGGCCGCTGGCTCGGCCAGCCGGTTTACCGGCTGCTGGGCGGGCCGACCCGTCCGTCCGTGCCCGCCTACGCCAGCATGTTGGGCTTCGCCGTGCTGGACCCGGGCCGGGTGCGGGAGCGTGCCCTCGAGTACAAGGAGATGGGCTACACGGCGCAGAAGTGGTTCTTCCGCTACGGCCCGGCGAGCGGCGCTGCGGGGATGCGCAAGAACGTCGAGCTGGTGCGGACCCTGCGCGAAGCGCTCGGGGACGATGACGCCATCATGCTGGACTGCTGGCAGTCCATGGAGCCGACCTATGTCATCGACCTCGCCGCGCGCATCGCCGAGTTCCGGCCGGCCTGGCTGGAGGAATGCTGCATGCCCGACCGCATCGACAGCTACCGCGCGATCAAGGACAAGGTCAGCATCCCGCTTTCCGGCGCGGAGCACGAGTATACCCGCTGGGGCATGAGGCGCTTCATCGACGCCCGGGCGCTCGACATCCTGCAGCCGGACATCTACTGGGCCGGGGGCTTGTCGGAGGTGATGAAGATCGCGGCCCTCGCCACCGCGCACGACCTCCTCACCATTCCGCACGGCCACTCGACGCCGGCCGGCATCCACTTCTCGGTCACGCAGTCGCCGATCCACACGCCGTATCAGGAATACCTGGTGAAGTGGAACGCGATCCACCAGCACTTCCTGCTCCACCCTGTGCTGCCGGTGCGGGGACAGATCCACGCCCCGGACCAGCCCGGCCTCGGCATGGACCTCGATCCCGGGAAGATCGAGGAGGAGGCGGAGGCGTTCGCCTGACCGTTCTGGCACCCAGCCGGGACAGCGGCTGCAACCCGCGTCCCGCCCGGCGCTTATGAGTCTCATGCAGCGATGGAAGACGGATTTGGCCGATGGAACCGGTGCCGCCGAGGGCAAGGAACCCTTCGACATCCATGAGGTGTTCCGCCGCCTGCGCGTGGCCTGCGCCCGCTTGCCCAAGGCAGCGATGTTCCAACTCCGGGACGAGGGATACAGCACCCCTTATGAACAGCTCGTGGCCAGCCTGATCAGCGCCCGCACGCTGGACGAGACCACGATCCCCGTTTGCCATCGCCTGTTCGCCCGCGCCCGCACCCCCGCGGCGATGGCGGCGCTGGACGAAAGCGAGCTGATCACCCTGCTCCGCGGCGCCACCTTTCCGGAGCCGAAGGCGCGCGACATCCTTGCCCTGTCCCGCACCATCGGGGAACGCCACGGCGGCGCGGTCCCGGACACGCCCGAGGGCTTGACCGCGTTCCGCGGCGTCGGTCCGAAGGTGGCGGCGCTCACCCTGGCGGTCGGCTTCAACAAGCCTGCGATCTGCGTGGACATCCACGTCCACCGGGTCACCAACCGCTGGGGCTACGTCGCCGGGTCCACGCCGGAGCGCACCATGGCCGCCCTCGCGGCCAAGCTGCCGCAGGAATACTGGATCGAGATCAACGAGCGCCTGGTGCCGTTTGGCAAACACGTCTGCACCGGGCTGCGGCCGAAATGCCCGGCTTGCCCGCTGCTTTCGATGTGCCGGCAGGTGGGCGTGGGCCGGGCTTGAAGCCCGCGTCCGTGCCTCCACCCGGCCCCAGGCTGCGTCAGCGAGCGCGTCGCGGAACGGGGCAACCAGTGTGCCGGCGTCGCCCGGCACCCGGTGAGTTTCACGTTCCAAACCAACGTTCCGCCCCTCGATTTGCTGCTGTTCCCGCCGCGCATCGCTGCTAAGCTCCGGCAAACAAGCCAGCAGGGAGTGGTCCACATGGCAGAAGCGCCCCAGCCCCGGCGACGGCATCTCCTCGCGACCGCGCTGGCCGGGGCCGCCCTTCTCACCGGCGCCGCGGCGGACCTCCCGCTTCCCGAAACGCCGCCCGGGTTGTGGGCCGCCAGCTACTGGGCCACCAAGCGCCGCGACGGCCAGGACATCCGCCTTGCCATGTATCGCAAGCGCGCCGGCGCCCCCGCGC
>CALMAB010000687.1 GCA_937858325.1 uncultured Acetobacteraceae bacterium | reverse complement strand
CCGCCGGCTGCACGACCGCCGCCCCCACGGGCAGCGCGCCCGCCCGTGACGCGCCGAGGCCGAGCCGCCGCTCCTCGCGCTTGCCCAGCAGCCAGGCGACCGCGAACACGTAGGCCAGGCCGACAGCCTGGACGGCGATCATCGGCTGGAAGATGGCGGCGACCGGCACCTTCAGCGCCGCCGCGGCGCGCAGGGTCGGGCCGGTCCAGGGCAGGAAGTTCACGCCGGCCGCGAGCGCCGCGGCGCAGGCGAGGATGCGCCGGTCCATGCCGAGCTTGTCGTAAAGCGGCAGCATGGCCGGGATGGTGACGAGGAAGCAGACCGCGCCGGACCCATCAAGGTGGATCAGCAGCGCGAGCAGCGCCGTGCCGACCACAATCCGGGTCGGGCGGGCGCCGACGGCGCGCAGGATGCGGGCGATGATCGGGTCCAGCATCCCGGCGTCCGTCATGATCCCGAAATACAGGATGGCGAACACGAACATGCCTGCCACCGGCGAGATCGCCGTGATCCCCGCGATGATGAACTTGCCCGTCGCCAAGCCGAAGCCGCCGAGCAGCGCCGCCGCGACGGGCACGGCGATCAGCGCCACCAGCGGGGACAGCAGGTTGAGCATGATGACGGCCAGCAGGGTGACGACGGCCAGGGCACCAATGGACGCGAGCATGGTTCCTCCCTGGGGCGCACGCCGTCTGGCGCCGGTTCGAGCGGACCGGCACGCAACGTCCCCTTGCCGGATGGCATCGCCCATAAGCGCGCCGCGATGCAAGCCACGGACCCATGCCCGCGGCTCCTGGATTGCCATGCCGCAAGGGCGGCTCGCAAGGACGGTGGGGGCGGGGCAAAGGACCGTTGATGCCACCCATGCGCCAGGACTTCGGCGTGTGCGAGCACGCCCAGCGCACCTATGCCCCCGGCGGATACCGCCCCGGACCGCTCAGTCCACGCCACGGGCAGCCGGTTGCATGTTTTCAGGGCATGGTCACGGAAGCGTTGCGGGACCGCCCCACGAAGCACTTACGCGAGGCGTCCACCGTCCACGCCGCACAACGCGTCACCCATAAACGAACGCCGCATCGTCGAGGTCGATGGCGGGCAGCGCGTCCTTCTCGGTCCAGTAATCCTGCGTGTGCCGCCATTCCGGCTTGTCGCCGGCTTTGGGCAGCAGCGACAAGCCGCGCACCAGGTAGCCCGGGTTGAAGTTCTCCGGGTCGATCCACGGCTGCAGCGGCATGTCCTGGTCCTCGGGACGGAGCGTCGGCACGACCCGTTGGGCGCCCTTGTCCTCCATGTGCTTGAGCAGGCGGCACACGAAGTCGGCCACCAGGTCGGCCCGCAGCGTCCAGCTTGCCCGGAAGTAGCCGAACACCCAGGCGAGGTTGGGCACGCCGGTGAACATCATGCCGCGATACGTCACCGTCTCGGAGAACACCAGCGGCGCACCGTCGATGCTGAACGCGATGTCGCCGAGCACGCTGAGGTTGAAGCCGGTAGCGGTGACGATGATGTCGGCCTCGAGCAGCTTGCCCGACTTCAGCCGGATGCCCGTTTCCTCGAACCGCTCGATCGTGTCGGTCGCCACAGACGCCTTGCCGGCGCGTATGCTCTGCAGCAGGTCGCCGTTCGGGATAAAGGCGATGCGCTGACGCCACGGCAGGTACGACGGCGTGAAATCCTTCTCCACGTCGTAGTCGGGGCCGAGGAACCCGCGAACCCCCGCCAACAGCTCCTGCTTCACCGTTTCAGGTTCGGAAAAGGCGCGGCCGGTGAACACCGACTGCTCATACAGGATCTTCTTGCGCACGATCTCGTGTATCCATGCCTCGTCGATCTCCAGCGCGCGCAGCTCGTCGGCGATCTCGATGGCGTTGCGCCCGGTCCTGAAGAAGGTGGGCGAGCGTTGCAGCAGGGTGACGTGGGCGCAGTCCTCCGCAATCACCGGCACCAGCGTCGCCGCCGTGGCGCCCGATCCGATGACGACGACGCGGCGGTCCCTGTAGTCCAGGTCGTCGGGCCAGGTCTGAGGATGCACGATCCGGCCCTTGAAGCTCTCCATGCCCGGCCAGTCCGGCGTGTAGCCTTGGTCATGCCGGTAGTAGCCCTGGCACATCCACAGAAAGTTCGTGGTGAACCGCACGGCCTCTTGGGTATCGGTGCGGGTTGCGTCGATGGTCCAAAGGTTGTCGCTGCTCGACCAGCTCGCCCGGGTGATCTTGTGCCGGTAGCGTATGTGGGCGGCCAGGCCGTTCTCGTCGATGACCTCGCCCATGTAGCTGAGGATTTCGGCGGCGGTGGCGATGGGCGCGGTCCGCCAGGGTTTGAAGCGGTAGCCAAACGTGTAGAGGTCGCTGTCGCTGCGGATGCCGGGATAACGGTGGGTGCGCCAGGTGCCGCCGAAGCCGTCAAGCGCCTCCAAGACGACGAAGCTTGTGCCGGGCCGTTGCAGGGTCAGGTGGTAGGCCCCGCCCACGCCGGAAATCCCGGCGCCCACGATGAGCACGTCGAAGTGCTCCGTCGTTTGCGGCGCTACCGCAGCGAGACGCGTGTCCGTCCAGCCCATCCGTCAGGTCCTCCCCCGCAGCTTGCGGCTCCGGCAGCAAGCACGCGTCAGCCGAGTGTAAAGGGCAGAACCATGTTGTCCAACGGCGGAAAGCGGCGGCGACGCTGTGCCGGGAGCCGCATCAAAGGTCGGCCATGGCCCAAGGCGGCACCCGGGTCAGCCGGGCGACCCAACGCAGCGCGCCGGGCCAGGCACGGGCGGCCGTCACCGCCAGTCCGGGCCGTGCCCGTCCGGCGCGGTAGAACCACCCCGCACGGTCGATCTGTCCCTTGAGGTCCTGCCGCATCCGCATGTGGTATGTCTGCGCATCCGACGCCCGGTGCGCCGCCACCGCCGCAAAGGCGCTGTGCACCGCAATCGAGATGCCGTCGCCGCAAAACGACGGGATCACCCCCATTTGGTCGCCGAGACGGAACAAGCCCGGCCAGTCCGCGGGACCCGGCGCGTGCAGGTGGCCATAGGGCACGCGGAAGATCGACAGCGGCCGGTCCAACACCCCGGCCGCGCCCGCCAGGCGGCGGGCCAGGTACGGGCAATCCTGCTCCAAGTACCGCCGCACGCCGGGCCAGTCGCCGCCCGCCGCCTTGAACCGGGCGCGGTCGATCAGCATGCACAGGTTGGCGACGCCGCCCTCGATAAGCTGCAGCCCGGCATAGCCGCCGCGGAACAGCAGGATTTCGACATGGCCCGCCAACTCGGCCCGCTGCGTCGGCTGGAGGACGAAGTACATCTTGAGGCCGACCAGATCCTCCGCTGCCCGCCCAGGCTGGCGCCGCGCGCCACGCAGGTCGTGCTTGCCGGTGGCGAGGAACACGGCAGGCGCCGTCAAGCGGCCCGCGCTGTCCACCTCCAGCCCGGCCGGCGACGCCTTGCGGATCGCATGGCCGCGCAGCAACTCGGCGCCGGCCTGCGCGGCCTGCGCCAGCACCGCCTCGTCCAGCGCGCGGCGGGACAGGCTCAGGCCTTGGA
>CALMAB010000686.1 GCA_937858325.1 uncultured Acetobacteraceae bacterium | reverse complement strand
GCGCCGGTGGGGCTGGTGATCGGGCTGGAGCCGGTGCCGGCGCAGTACGGCGCGGACTTCATGCTGCGGGCGGCCGAGGTGCGCCGGGTCGTGGCGGCAGCGGACCACCCGGCGGTGCGGACGCACCTGGACTGCGCCTGCGTTTCCTTGGGCGGCGACGACATCGGGACGGAGATTGCGGCCACCGGCGCCGGGCTTGCGCACTACCACGCGGCGGAGCCGGACATCGGGCCGTTCGACGCGCCCGCCCCCGCGCACGGCCGGGCGGCGGCGGCGCTGCACGGCATCGGCTATGGCGGCTGGGTGGTGGTCGAGATGCGGGAGCAGCCGTCCGGACTCGAGGCCGTGGAACGCGCCGTGCGGTTCGCAGCCCAGGCCTATTGTTGACCCGGCTGCGCCGTCGCCGGACGGCCGGCTCTGAGGAGCGAACACGGATGGACGATCTTGGGCGTGCCGGACGGCGCGACGATGGCGACGTGGCGCAGCGGGAGGCCGATCCCGCCGATGCTCCCGAACGCGCGGAGAAGGTGCCGGCGCTCGCGCAGGTGGTGGCCGCCGACCCGCTGTTTGACGACATGTTCTATGCCCGCGCGCTCGGCATTTCCGGCAGCCGCCTGGACTTGGCGGCGCATTATTTGGCGACCGGGGAAGCGGCGCTGCTGCCGCCCTCCCCGGCGTTCGACGTGCGGTTCTACCGGGACGCCAACCCGGACGTGGCGCAAAGCGGCGGCAGCCCGCTGCTGCACTACCTCGTGCACGGCCGGGAAGAACGGCGCTACCCGAACCGGCAGGCGGTGCGGCGCGACGCGGAGCGGGTGGCGGCCAGCGGGCTGTTCGACGCGCGGGCCTACGCCTGGAACCGCGGGCGCCCGGCGCGGCCCGGCCTTTCGGATGCCGAGGACTACTTGGTCAGCCGCAACCACAGCGCGCCGATAGGGGACGCCTTCGACAGCGCATTCTATGCACGGGTTTACGACGACGTGCTGGGCGAGGCGTCCGGCTACGCGATGCCGATCCTGCACTACGTCGAGGTCGGCCGCGCGGAGCTGCGGGTTTGCACGGAACACGAGCTTTTCCGAAGGGCGCAGGGGGAAAAGGCGCTTTTCAACGAGCGCCACTACCTCGATCAGTATCGGCGCCAATTTGCCGGACAGCCGATCCCCGGCGATGCGCTGCGCCATTATATCCTGATCGGCTCCCGCCTGGGCCTTGATCCGGCGCCGAACTTCTCCGGCGAATACTACCTGCGCCGTTATCCCGACCTGCGGCAATCCGGGGTGGCCCCGTTCTTTCACTTCGTCACTTATGGCATGTCCGAAGGGCGGGTGGGGCGGCCCGACTTCACCTCCTGCATCACCCAGGGCGAGGCCGAGTTCGACAGCGGCAAGCCAACGCTCCTGGTGGCCAACCACGAGGCGTCCCGCACCGGGGCGCCCTTGGTCGGGCTGAACGTCGGGGTGGCGTTTGCGGACACGCACAACGTCGTGGCCTACCTGGGCGCCCCCGGCCCGCTGCAGCGCGACTTCGCGGCGCGGAGCTGCGCGGTGGTGACGGGACCGTTCTCGGCGCTCGACGCCGAGTACCTGCTGCGGCACCTCAAGGAAACGCACCAGCTTTCGGCGGTGCTGATGAACTCGGTGGAAACCGATGCCTTCGCCCCGGCCGCGTTGCAGGCGGGCCTGCCCTCGGTCGCGCTGGTGCACGAGTTCGCCGAGTACACCCTGCCCACCGGCCGCATGTCGGCGGTGGTGGAGCTGGTGGACCGGGTGATCACGCCCGCTTCGCTGATCCGGGACAGCGTGCAGGCCGAGCTGCTGGCCACCCGCTCCGGCCGCGCCAACAACCTGGTGGTGCGGCCCCAGGGCGCCTTGCCAAGCCTGCCCGGCGACGACGCGGCGGAGGACCTGGCGGAGGACGACATCCGGGCCTCCATCGGCGCGGCGCCTGGGCCGGAGAAGGTCAAGGTCGTGCTGGGCGCCGGGCGGGTGCAGATGCGCAAGGGCGTGGACCTGTTCGTGCAGACCGCGGCCGAGGCGCGCCGGATCGTGGGCGACGGCATCCGCTTCGTTTGGGTGGGCGACGGTTATTCCCCGGGCACGGACGTGCAGTATTCCGCCTGGGTCGCCGACATGGTGCGCCGGCTCGACCTGGAGAACCATGTGTTCTTCCTGCCGGCGCAAAGCAGCCTCGATGCGCTGTTCGCCGTGTCGGACGTGTTCTACCTGCCGTCGCGGCTTGATCCGTTTCCCAACGTGGCGCTGGATGCGCTGCGGGCCGGGCGGGCCGTCGTGTGTTTCGACCGGGCGACCGGCGTGGTGGATGCACTGTCGAATGCGCCGGGCCGCAAGGCCGCCGCGGGTGCCGCGGTGCCGTATTGCGACGTGAAAGAAGCGGCCAAGGCGCTGGTGCGGCTGCTTCAGCCGGCTGAGGCCAAGCGCGCCCTGGGCAATGCGGCGTTGGCGCGGCGGCACTTCGCCTTTGCCGACTATGCGGCGGCGATCTCCGAGGAACTCACGGCCGCCGCGGCGCTGCGCGAGGCCGCAGTGCGGGCGGCCGACGCGGTGTTCGCGTGCGGCCGGTTCGACGCGGCGTTTCACGACAACCTGCCCGCGCCCGCGGAACCGTCGAGGCTGCGTGCCGCCGTCCGGGACTACGTGGCGCGGGGCCAGAAAGGGATCGTGGCCTGCAATCCCTGTCCCGGCTTCAACGAGGGCGTGGCGCGTCTCCGCCTCGCACAGCCCGGCCCGGCGCTCGCGGGGGCGGACACCTCGCCCACCCATCGCTGCGTGGTGCTGGGCGACGAGGCGCCGCCGGCTGCGCCGCTGCGTGCCGCGCTGCACCTCCATCTGCACTACCCCGAGTTGGCGCCCGAGTTCGCGGCCCGGCTGTCTGCCGCCCGTGGGGCCGGGCAGGCGCCGCTGGACCTGATCCTCACCACCACGTCGGACGCGCGGCGGATCGAGGTCGAGTATGCGTTCCGCGGCCACAAGGGCGGCAGCGTGCGGATCGTCGTGGTGCCGAATCGCGGCCGGGACATCGGACCGTTCCTGACGGAAGTGGGTCCGCTCGTGCAGGACAGCGGATATGACGTGATCGGCCACCTGCACGGAAAAAGGAGCCTTGCGGTCGATGCCACGCTGGGCGACCGCTGGCGGGGGTTCCTGCTGGACACGCTGCTGGGCGGGACGGCCGGGCTTCCGGCGATCTGGGCGCTGTTCGCGGGCGACCCGGACCTTGGCCTTGTGTTCGCCGAGGATCGGCATTGCGTCGGCTGGAGCAAGAACCGGCCCGACGCCGAGGCGCTGGCAGCGCGGATGCGGCCGGTGCCGGTGCTGCCGGAGTGGCCGGTGTTCCCGATCGGCACGATGTTCTGGGCGCGTCCGGCCGCAGTGGCGCCGTTCTGGGCGTTGGGCCTCGGGCCGCAGGATCTGCCGGGGGAACCCGTGGCGTATGACGGCACGGCGCTGCACGCGGTGGAACGCATGCTGCCGGCGGTGTGCGAATCGACGGGGCACGGCTGGTGCACGGTGCATCGGAAGGGCGCGGGCTGGTGACGCGGCCCGGCGGCATCGTTGTGGTTTACACCGCAATAATTACGGTTTAGGGCTGCCATGGACGGCGGCGCGTGGCTTAGCCGGGAATCCAGGAGTTTGGGCATGTTGAGCCATCCCGGCATGGGGTTGGCGGAAACGCGCCCGGCGCGGGGCGCGATGGCGGGGGTGCGC
>CALMAB010000685.1 GCA_937858325.1 uncultured Acetobacteraceae bacterium | reverse complement strand
CCCGGTGCGCGACGCGGCCGACCTGCGCGGGCGCAGCATCGCCACCAACCGCGGCTCGGTCGGGCACGCCTTGGTCCTCGCGGTCGCGGAGGCGCAGGGCTGGCGTGCTTCGGACATCAAGCTTGTGAACCTGCTGCCCAACGACGCCAAGACGGCGCTGAGCACGGGCGCCGTGGACGCCTGGTGCTCCTGGGGCGTGTACGTCGCGCAGGCGCGGCTGGTGGACGGCGCGCGGGTGGTGGCGGATGGCGGCGGCGGGCTGCTGACCGGCCTGTCCTTTCTCCTTGCCAGCGACGACGCGATTGCCCGGCGACGAGACGCCTTGCTCGACTTCTGCCGCCGGCTCGCCGTTGCGCGCCGCTGGGCGGACGCGCACCGGGACGAGTATGCCGCGGTGCTGGCCGCCGAGATCGGCGTCAGCCAGCCCGTCGCGCGCCTGACGTTTGATACGGAAACGCCCGTGGCGGTGCCCATCGACGCGCCCCTGGTGGCGGACGAGCAGCGCACGGCCGACCGCTACTTCGCAGCGGGCGTCATCCGCACCGGGCTGGACGCCGCCCGGCTGTTCGACGCGTCGTTCAATGAGGCGCTGGCGGGATGACGGCCATGTGCAAGCCAACGAAAGCGCTTTCGCTTCGCGAAACGCCGGGCTGGCGTATGGACGAGGCATTCGCCCGTGCCCGCCAAATCATGGAGACAGGATCATGACCGTCGAGTTCATCGGCTATGTCGGCCACTTCAACTCGTCCGAAACAATGCGGCGCACCACCGGCGCACTCGACCCCGGCTTCGTCGAGGCGGCGGCGAAGACGCAGGAGCATGTCGGCTTTGACCGCGTGCTGGTGGCGTTCAACTCGACTTCGGCGGAAAGCATCCTGGTGGCCCAGCACATCGCCTCCGTGACCGAGCGGCTGGGGCTGATGATCGCGCACCGGCCGGGCTTCACCGCGCCCACGCTGGCCGCCCGGCAACTGGCCACGCTGGACCAGCTCACGAAGGGCCGGGTCGCGGTCCACGTCATCACCGGCGGCAACGACGCCGAGCTGGCGCAGGACGGCGACCACCTCACCAAGGACGAGCGCTACGCGCGCACGGGCGAGTACCTGGACGTGGTGCGGCAGGAATGGACCTCCGCCACGCCGTTCGATTACGCCGGGCGCTACTATCAGGTGTCCCGCGGCTTCGGCGACGTGAAGCCCTACACGGCGTCCGGCATCCCTGTGTACTTCGGCGGCGCGTCGGAGGCGGCGATCCCGGTCGCGGGCAAGCACGCAGACGTTTACGCGCTGTGGGGCGAGACGCTTGAGCAGGTCCGCAGCCTGGTGGCCCGCATCCGCGCCGCCGCGGCGCCCTATGGCCGCACGCCGCGCTTCAGCCTGTCGCTGCGCCCGGTGCTCGCCGACACGGAGGACCGGGCCTGGGCCAGGGCCGACGACATCCTGGCCCGCGCCAAGGCGCTGCGCGATGCCGGGGGCAGCGGGCGGTCGCCGAACAACGCGCGCGAGGGGGTGCAGGTGCCGCCCAACGAGGGGTCGCGCCGCCTGCTGGCCGCCGCCGCGCAGGGCGACCGGCTGGACAAGCGGCTTTGGACGGGGATCGCGGCGCTGACCGGGGCGCAGGGCAACTCCACCGGGCTGGTCGGCACGCCGGACCAGGTGGCGGAGGCGATGCTGGACTACGTGGACCTCGGCATCTCCACCTTCCTGATCCGCGGCTTCGACCCGCTGGTGGACGCTGTGCAGTACGGGCGCGAGTTGATCCCGCGCGTTCGCCAGTTGGTGGCGGCCCGCCAAGCCGTGCCCGCTGCCGCCGAGTGAACCCTGGGAGCACCATGCCATGAACTATGTTTCGACGCACCCCGACGCGCCCGCCCCCGGGCCGGACTTCGTCAGCTTGCTGCAGGACATGGCGCCCGTCCGGTCGGTCGCGGAGGAGCGGCTGCACCGCAAGCAGCGCCTGGCCGCCACCTTCCGCCTGTTCGCGCGGCACGGCTTCGACCAGGGTTTGGCCGGGCACGTGACGGCGCGGGACCCGGAGCATACCGACAGCTTCTGGGTGAACCCGCTGGGCCGGCATTTCGGCCAGATGCGCGTGCGCGACCTGATCCGGGTGGACCACGCCGGCGCGGTCGTGGAGGGCGACCGTCCGGTGAACCGGGCGGCCTTCGCGATCCATTCGGCCATTCACGCCGCGCGCCCGGACGTGGTCGCCGCCGCGCACACCCATTCCACCTACGGCAAGGCATGGTCCACCCTGGGCCGCCTGCTGGACCCGTTGACCCAGGACAGCTGCAAGTTCTACCGGGACCATGCGCTGTTCGACGACTTCGCCGGCGTCGTGCTGGACACAAGCGAGGGCGACCGCATCGCGCAGGCGCTGGGTCCGCACAAGGCGGTCATCCTGCGCAACCACGGCATCCTGACCGTGGGCGAGACGGTGGAAGCGGCGGCGTGGTGGTTTATCTCGATGGACAACGCCGCCCACACGCAACTCCTGGTGGAGGCCGCGGGCACGCCGGTCCCCATCGACCCGGACACGGCGGCGCTGACTGCGGGCCAGGTGGCCCGCCCCCGCTCCAGCCTGCTCAGTTTCCAGCCCTTGTGGGAGCTGGTGGTGGCGCAGGAACCGGACCTGCTGGATTGACGGCCATGCCCCTTGCTCGCCGCACCCTGCTGACCGCGACGCCGCTGCTGCTGGCCCACCCGGCGCGGGCGGCCCCGCCCGTGCTGCGCATCGGCGACCAGAAAGGCGGCGCGCAGCCGTTGATGGAGGCCGCAGGCGTCCTGGACGCCCTGCCTTACCGGCTGGAATGGAGCCAGCTCCCCGGCGCGCCCATGCTGATGGAAGCGCTGAACGCCGGGGCCATCGACGCGGGCGGCATTGGCGACGCGCCGTTCGTGTCCGGCATCGCGTCCGCCATCCCGATGCGGGCGGTGTCCGCCACGCGGTCGGATGGGGCCGTGACCGCTTTGGTCGTGCCCGGCGCCTCCCCGATCCGCGCCGTGGCGGACCTGAAAGGCCGAACCGTTGCCACGCTGAAAGGGCAGACCGGGCACTTCCTGGTCCTGGCGGCGCTGCGCCGCGCCGGTCTGAGGGCGGACGACGTGCGATTCGTGTTCATAGCACCCTCGGAGGCCAAATCCGCCCTGGCCGCGGGCAGCGTGGACGCCTGGGCCACCTGGAGACCCTACATCGCCCTGGCCCGCGTCCAGAATGGTGCGCGGGAGGTGGTGAACGGGCGCGAGTTGATGAGCGGGCAAAGCTACACCGTCGCCAGCACGGAGGCGATCGCGGCCAAGCGCGCAGCCCTCGGCGACTTCCTGCGCCGGCTGCGCGCGGCGTGGGACTGGGGCCTGGCCAACCCGGAGGAGCAAGCGCAGGTCTGGGCCAGGCAGACCGGCTTCCCCATCCCGGTCGGCCGGATGGTGGTGGACACGGCGCAAACGCGCACGGTCGCCATCGACGACGAGGTGGTCGCAGCGCAGCAGCAGGTGGCCGACTTCTTCCGGGCGGCCCGGGTGATCCCGGACGCGCAGGTGGCCGCCGCCTACTTCGACCGGTCGTTCAACGCCGCAGTCTTCGCGGCTTAAGCATCATTCTGCGGAGTGTGCTTACACCAGCGGCCGTTTGCTTCCATTGTTTTTGCGTCATAGCGAGGAGCGCAGCGACGCGGCAATCCAGGGGTTGCCAGCACGTCATTCGGCCCCTGGATTGCCACGCCGCAAGGGTGGCTCGCAATGACGAAAAGGAGCGAGGCAAGGGGCCGTTGGTGTTACACGCAGCAGGTAAAATGATGCGCCTTCAACGACCCCTAAGCAGGCATTCGTGGCACAAGTCACGAAGGCCTGCTTAGGGTCTGTGGCTGAACTCTGCGACGCGGAGGTTGATGGCCGATGCAATGAGCTGAGCGAAGCCCATCCAGCTTTGGCGCGTTTTATCACGCCGGAGCGCGATGCGGCTTCAGTCTTTCAGCGCACCGACCAGCGCCGAAAGCGGCAGTAAACGCTGGGCCAACGGCCCAACTCGTTTGGCAGGTCGCGCCACGGCGCACCCGTGCGGCCGGCCCATAGCGCCGCCTCGTCGCGCTTCCCAGCGACAATCCCTGCGGGATTTCGCGAGCGCGCGGGATCTACTGCATCGTCAGCATCAGCGATGCCCCCAGGGCGTCGTCCAGGCTGGTCCTGGTCATGGCCGTGCAACTCCGGAAGCTTCGAACACTCCCAGGATCGCACGGCCAGGAACTGGGTCAGAAGAGACCCAAATGCTCGGAAACTTCGGTCACAGACCCTAACCATCAACGCCCTCGACCTTGCCGAGAAAAGGCCCGGTGCCTTGCTGATCGGCGGGGCTGCCGGCAGCCGGGCGAGGACAGGGACGCGCTGCGCCGCGTACGCTCCCGCATTAAGCAAGCCTGAATGGCAGAATCCGTGGGGATAATGACATTGCTGCCGTGCCGCCCGCGGTGCGATGGTCTGGTCCATGGCACAGCCTGATCCGACCCCCGTTCCGATCCACCGCCGCGTGCTGATCCTGTCGGCAGCGCCCGCGCTGCTGCTCGACATCGCGGGGCCGGCCGAGGTGCTGACGCTCGCCGGGCAGCATCGCGCCGTGGAAAGGGGCGGCAGCGGCGAGGTCGGCTGCTTCGTGCCGCTCTACGACGTCGCATTCCACGTCGTGCCGACGCCCGGCAAGCCGAGCACCACGGCCGGCCTCGGCCTGCTTTCAACCGTGACGGAAGGCGAGCTGCTCGCTTGGGGCGCGCTCGACACGCTGGTCGTCGCGGGCGGCGAGGGCGCGCGGAACCGGGCAGGGGACGCCGCGGTGCAAAAGCTGGTCCGCCACTTGGCGCCGCGTGCGCGCCGCGTGGTGGGAGTGTGCACCGGGGCGTTCATCCTGGCCGCGGCCGGGCTGCTGGACGGCCGGCGCGCCACCACGCACTGGCGCTGGTGCGCCGAGCTTGCCCGCCGCCACCCCGCCGTGCGGGTGGACCCGGACCCGATCTACGTCCACGACGGCGTTTGGACCTCGGCGGGCGTCACGGCCGGCATGGACCTGCTGCTGGCCCTCGTCGAGGACGCCCACGGGCACGAGCTTTCGCTCGCCGTGGCGCGCTACTTGGTCATGTTCCTGCGCCGGCCCGGCGGCCAGAAGCAGTACAGCGCCGCGCTCGCCGCACAGGCCGGGCCAGGGGACCGCTTCGGCGACCTCCTGGCCTGGATGAGCGAGAACCTGCACCGGCCGCTCTCGGTGGAGGACCTGGCCGAGCGCGCCCGCCTCAGCCCGCGGCAGTTCGCCCGCGCCTTCCGCGAGGAGATCGGGGTGACGCCGGCGCTGATGCTGGAGCGCCTGCGGGTCGAGGCCGCCCGCCGCAGCCTTGAGGCCGGCCGGGCGGGGCTTGCCGCCGTCGTGGGGGCCTGCGGCTTCGGCACGGAAGAAACGATGCGCCGGGCTTTCCTGCGCCAGGTCGGCACCCCGCCCGGCGACTACCGCGACCGTTTCAGTTCCAGGAACCAGATCGACCCCGGCGCCCGCACCGCCGTCGTCGCACAGGAGGCCATGCCGTCATGATCGATCCCAACCGCCATCTGCAGATCGGCTCCTTGCTGTTCGAGGGCGTGGACCAGATCGACCTCACCGGGCCGTCCGAGGTGCTGTCCCGCATCCCGTACGCGACCTACCGCCTTTACGGCAAGTCGGCCGAGCCGGTGCGCGACCTGAAGGGCTTGCGGCTTGCGCCGGACGCGGCCCTGGCCGACTCGCCGCCGCTCGACGTGCTCCACGTGCCGGGCGGCGTCGGCCAGCAGGCGCTGATGGAGGACGAGGAGGTGCTCGGCTGGCTCCGGCGCCAGGCCGCCGGGGCGCAGAGCGTGTTTTCCGTGTGCACGGGCGCCCTGCTGC
>CALMAB010000684.1 GCA_937858325.1 uncultured Acetobacteraceae bacterium | reverse complement strand
CGTGTACGGCGAGGTGATGGACGCCCTGCACCAGGCCCGCGGCGCCAAGCTGCTGACCAACAGCCAAACCTGGTCGCTGCAGCGCGCCCTGCTGAGCCACCTGGACAGCGTGTGGCAGGATCCGGACGAGGGGCTGTGGGAAACCCGGGGCGGGCGCATCCACTTCACGTTCAGCAAGGTCATGGCCTGGGCCGCTTTCGACCGCGGCGTCAGGGATGCGGAAGCGTTCGGCCTGGAGGCGCCCCTCGAGCAGTGGCGCGAAACCCGCGACGCCATCCATGCCGCGGTGCTGCGCGAGGGCTACAGCGAGAAGCTCGGCAGCTTCGTGCAAAGCTTCGGCTCGGAGGCGCTCGACGCCAGCCTGCTGCTGCTCCCGGCGATGGGTTTCCTGCCGCATGACGACCCGCGCATCCGCGGCACCGTCGCCGCCATCGAGCGCGACCTGCTGGTGGACGGGTTCGTGCTGCGCTACCGCACGGAGGACGGCAAGGACGGGCTGCCGGGCGGGGAGGGCGCCTTTCTCGCGTGCAGCTTCTGGCTGGCGTCGGCCATGCACCTGCAGGGCCGCAAGGCGGAAGCGCGCGCCCTGTTCGAGCGCCTGCTGGCGCTGTGCAACGACGTGGGCCTGCTGAGCGAAGAGTACGACCCCCGGGCCGGCCGCTTCACCGGCAACTTCCCGCAGGCGTTCAGCCACGTGGCGCTGATCAACACGGCGCTCACCTTGTCCGACGAGGCCATCGACCGCGCGGTGTCCGCCACGCCTATTCCGCAGGCAGCGGAGTGACCGCGGCCCGCGCCCGCCGCCACGTCGCCAGCCTTTCCAGCGCCAGGTAGATCACCGGCGTCGTGTAGAGCGTGAGGACCTGCGACACGATCAGCCCGCCGCAGATCGCGATGCCGAGCGGACGCCGGAACTCCGACCCGGTGCCGACCGCCAGCGCCAGCGGCACCGCGCCCAGCAGCGCCGCGAGCGTCGTCATGGTGATTGGCCGGAACCGCTCCCGGCAGGCTTCCAGGATCGCCGCGTGCGGGGTCATGCCGCCGTCCCGCTCCGCTTCCAGCGCGAAATCGACCAGCATGATCGCGTTCTTCTTCACGATGCCCATCAGCAGCACGATGCCGATGATGGACAAGACGTCCAGCTCGCCGCCCGTGACCAGCACGGCCAGCAGCGCCCCCAGCCCGGCGGACGGCAGGGTCGAGATGATGGTCAGCGGGTGCAGCCAGCTTTCGTACAGCATGCCGAGCACGATGTAGATCGAGACGAACGCCGCCCCGATCAGGAAGGGCTGGCTGGCCAGCGACTGCTGCAGGAACTTCGCGTTGCCCGCAAAGTCGGTCCGCACCCCTTCCGGCATGCGCAGGTTGCGGGCGGCCTCCGTGACCAGGGCGATGGCGTCGCTCTGCGAGGTGCCGGGCAGCAGGTTGAAGCTGATGGAGGCGGAGGGGAACTGCGCCCGGTGGCGCACCGCGAGCGGCGCGGTCGCCCGGTCCGTGCGGACCACGCTGCTGATCGGCACCTGCTGCCCGCCCGTGCCGGGCACGTACAGGTGGTCCAGCAGCGCCGGGTCGGTCTGCAGGCCCGGCAGCGTTTCCAGCACCACGCGGTACTGGTTGCGCTGCGTGTAGATCACGGAAATCTGGCGCTGCGAGTAGGCGTTGCTCAGCGCCGCGTCGATGGCGCTCACCGGGACGCCGAGGCGGGACGCCGCCTCCCGGTCGATCGTCACGTTGGCCTGGGGACCCGGGCGGTCCTGGTCGCTCGACACGTCCTCGATGCCCTTCACGCCGCGCAGCGCCTCCTGCAGCCGCAGCGTCCAGGTCCGCAGCTCGTCCAGGTCCTGGTCCAGCAGCACGAACTGGAAGCCGGTGCCGCCCGACTGCCCGCCGCCGCGGAGGTCCTGCGCCGACCACAGGTTGGTCTCGATGCCCGACATCTGCTTGAACTTGGGCCGCAGCCGGGTCAGCACCTGCTCGCTGGTGATGCGGCGCTCGGCCAGCGGCTTCAACGAGATCGTGAGCTGCCCGCGGTTGATGCTGGACCAGCCGTTGGTGATGCCGATGGTGCTGCCGACGCTTTCGACGGCAGGGTCGGACAGCAGGACGTCCACCACGCGCTTCTGCCGGGCGGCCATGGCGTCGAAGCTGATGTCGGGGCTGGCGGTGGTCATGCCCATCAGCAGCCCGGTGTCCTGGATCGGCAGGAAGCCCTTGGGCACGGTGCCATACAGCTTGACGGTGCCGACCACGACCGCGAGCGTCACCAGCAGCATCAGCCGCCGCCAGCGCAGCGCCCAGTCGAGGCTGCGCAGATAGGCGCCCTGCGCCCGGTTGAACCCGCGGTCCACGGTGCGGTCGATCCAGCCCCACAGGCCGCGCGGCGGCACGTGCGGCCCCATGCGCGCGCACATCATGGGGGTGAGCGTCAAGGACACCACGGCCGACAGCCCGATGGCGACCGCCAGCACCGTCGCGAACTCGTGGAACAGCTTGCCCAGGATGCCGCCCATGAACAGGATCGGGATGAACACGGCCACCAGCGAGATGCTGATCGATACCACGGTGAAGCCGATCTGCCGCGACCCCACCAGCGCCGCCCGCATCGGCGGCAGGCCGAGCTGCTGGTGCCGGAAGATGTTCTCGATCATGACGATGGCGTCATCGACCACGAAGCCCACGGAAATCGTCAGCGCCATGAGCGAGAAGTTGTTGAGGCTGAAGCCCAGCAGGTACATCGCCCCCAGCGTGCCCGCGATGGAGAGCGGCACCGTCACCGCCGCGGCCAGCGTCGGCACCAGCCGGCGCATGAACAGCGCCACCACCACCAGCACCAGCGCTATGCTGACCAGCAGCGTCCATTCCACGTCCGCGACGCTGGCCCGGATGGTCGCGGTGCGGTCGGAGATGGTGGTCACGCGGATGTCCGGCGGTATCCACTTCAGCAGCTGCGGCAGCGCCGCGCGCACCCGGTCCACCGTGTCGATCACGTTGGCCCCGGCGGTCTTGGTCAGCGTCAGCAGGATGGCCCGCTTGGTGCCTTCCCAGGCCGCGAGCTTGGTGTTGGACACGCTGTCCAGCACCTCCGCCACGTCGCCCAAGCGGACCGTGGCGCCGTTCGCCGTCTTCAGCACCAGCCGGGCGTAGTCGGCGGCCTGGGTGATCTGGCCGTTCAGCTCGATGGTTTCCGCGCGCTGCGGCCCTTGGAAGCCGCCGACCGGGCCGTTCACGTTGGCGCCGCGGATGGCCGTGTAAACGTCCTGGCTGCTGAGGCCCGCGGCCCGCAGCGCCGCCGGGTTGAGCCGCACGCGCACCGCGGGCTTTTCCGCGCCGTTCACCTGCACCGCGGCCACGCCCTCGACCTGGCTCAGCCGCTGCGCCAGGATCGTGTCGGCGGCGTCGAACACCTGCGCCGGGCTGAGCACGTCCGAGGTCATGGACAAGGTGAGGATCGGCGCCTCGGCCGGGTTGAACTTGCGGTAATAAGGCCGGGTCGGCAGGTCGGAGGGCAGGTCGGTGTAGGCGGCGTTGATCGCGGACTGCACGTCGTGCGCCGCGCCCTCGATGGGGCGGTCGATGTCGAACTGGATGACGATGGAGGTGCTGCCGGTGCTGCTGGTGCTGGTGATCTCGGTCACGCCCGGGATCTCGCCCAGGCGGCGTTCCAGCGGGGCGGCGATGCTGGCGGCCATGGTTTCCGGATCGGCGCCGGGGCGCCCGGCGAACACCACGATGGTCGGGATATCGACGCTGGGCAGCGGCGCCACCGGCAGGAAGCGCACGGCCACCAGGCCGATCAGCAGCAGGCCGAGCGCCAGCAGGGAAGTGGCGACCGGGCGGTGGATGAACGGGGCGGAAATGTTCATTTCCCGGTCACTCCGCGGGCGCCGCCGCGGGCCGCGCGAAACGCCGCCGCGTCCGCTCGAACGCCAGGTAGATCACCGGCGTCGTGTAGAGCGTCAGCACCTGGCTCAGCAGCAGCCCGCCCACGATGGTCAGGCCCAAGGGGTAGCGCAGCTCCGACCCGGTGCCGCTCTCGATCACCAAGGGCAGCGCGCCCAGCAGGGCCGCCGCGGTGGTCATCATGATCGGGCGGAAGCGCAGCAGGCACGCTTCGGTAATCGCGGCGGGCGGCGACAGGCCACGCGTCCGCTCGGCTTCCAGGGCAAAGTCGATCATCATGATCGCGTTCTTCTTCACGATGCCCATCAGCAGCACGATGCCGACCAGCGCCACCAGGGACAGGTCCTGCCCGGCGAACCACAGCGCCAGCAGCGCGCCGATGCCGGCCGACGGCAGGGTGGACAGGATGGTGACCGGGTGGATCGTGCTCTCATAAAGCACGCCGAGCACGATGTAGATCACCACCACCGCCGCCAGGATCAGCCACGGCTCGCTCGCAAGGCTTGCCTGGAACTCCGCCGCGTCGCCGGAATAGCTGCCGACGATGGTGGAGGGCAGGCCCATCTCCCGCTCCGCCTGCGCCACCGCCGCGACGGCGTGGCTGAGGCTCGACCCCGGCGCCAGGTTGAAGCTGACCGTCGTGGACGGGAACTGGCTCTGGTGCGTGACCGCGAGCGGCGCCGTGCCCCGGGTGATGGTGGCGAGGGCCGACAGCGGCACCTGCGCCCCGTTCAGCCCCGGCACGCGCAGCCGGTCCAGCGAGTGCGGGTCGGCCTGCCAATCCAGGTCGGCCTCCAGCACCACGCGGTACTGGTTGGCCTGGCTGAAGATGGTGCTGATCTGCCGCTGCCCGAAGGCGTCGTACAGCGTGTCCTGGATTTCCTGCATGGTGACGCCGAGGCGCATGGCCGCGTCGCGGTCCACCTGGATGCGGGTGGCGAAGCCCTCCGTTTGCTGGTCGCTCGCGACATCCTGCAGGTCCGGCATGGCGCGCAGCCGGGCGAGCAGCCGCGGCGCCCAGGTCGCCAGCTCCTCCGGGTCGGTGTCGATCAGGGTGTACTGGAACTGGGTGCGGCTGATGCGGGTGCCGATCTGGATGTCCTGCACCGCCTGCATGAACACCGACATGCCCGGCACGCCGGACATCGCCGCTTGCAGCCGGGCGATCACCGCGGGCGCCGGGTCGCGCTCCCGCCGCGGCTTGAGCGCGATGGTCAGCCGCCCGGTGTTGGGCGTCGCGTTGATGGTGCCGGCGCCCACGAACGACACCACCCCGGCCACCGCCGGGTCGCGCCGCGCCACCTCCGCAAGCTGCGTCTGCAACTCCGACATGCGCGGCACGGAGGCGCTTTGCGAGGCTTCCGTCACCGCGACGATCACGCCGGTGTCCTGTTGCGGCAGGAAGCCCTTGGGCGTCAGCACGTAAAGCAGCACCGTGCCGGCCAGCGTGCCCACCGCCACCAGCAGCACGAGGCCCTGATAGCGCAGCGCCACCGCGAGCGTGCGCCGGTATCCCTGGGTCAGGCGGACGAAGCCGTGCTCGAACCAGCCCGTCAGCCAGTTCGGCTTCGCGTCCGCCCGCAGCAGCCGCCCGCACATCATGGGGGTAAGCGTCAGCGACACCACGGCCGACACGACCACCGACGTGCTGAGCACCACCGCGAACTCGTTGAACAGCCGGCCCACCACGCCGGTCATGAACAGCAGCGGGATGAACACCGCGACCAGGCTCACGGTGAGCGACACGATGGTGAAGCCGATCTGCGCCGCGCCGCGGTAGGCGGCTTGGAGCGGCGGCACCCCATCCTCGATGTAGCGGACGACGTTCTCGATCATCACGATGGCGTCGTCCACCACGAAGCCGGTCGCCACCGTCAGCGCCATGAGCGACAGGTTGTCCAGGCTGTAGCCGCACAGCGCCATGATCCCGAAGGTGCCGATCAGCGACAAGGGGAGCGCGATGGCCGGGATCAGCGTGGCCCGCGCGCTGCGCAGGAACAGGAAGATCACGAACACGACCAGGCCGATGGACAGCATCAGGGTGAACTGCACGTCGGCCACGGAGGCGCGGATCGTCTCGGTGCGGTCCACCACGACCGCCATCGTCACGGCCGCCGGGATGGCGCGCTGCAGGGCCGGCAGCGCGTCCTTGATCGCGGCCACGGTGGACACGATGTTGGCGCCGGGCTGGCGCTGGATGTCCAGCACCACGGCGGGGTCGCCGTTGTACCAGCCGGCGACCCGGTCGTTCTCCACGCCGCCGATCACCGTGCCCACGTCGGCCAGCCGGACCGGGGACGCGTTCTTGTAGGCGATCACCAGGTCCTTGTAGGCCGCCGGCGTCACGAGCTGGTCGTTGGCGCCCAGGGCAAAGGCCTGGCGCGGCCCGTCGAACCCGCCCTTGGCGCCGTTCACGTTGGCGGACGAAACCGCGGTCCGCACGTCCTCCATCGACAGGCCGTAGGCCGCGACCCGCGCCGGATCGACCCGCACCCGCACCGCCGGGCGCAGGCCGCCCTGCACCGTGACCTTGCCCACCCCGTCGATCTGGCTGAGCTTCGGCTGCAAGAGCGTGTCGGCGGCGTCGCTGATGCGGTCGATGGTGATGCTGTCGGAGGTGAGCGCCAATGACAGGATCGGCGCGTCGGCCGGGTTCACCTTGGCGTAGATCGGGGGGTAGGGCAGGCTGACCGGCAGCGTGCCGGCCGCCGCGTTGATCGCCGCCTGCACGTCCTGCGCCGCGCTGTCCAGCTTGCGGCTCAGGTTGAACTGCAGCGTGATCTGGCTGGTGCCCTCGCTGCTGGTGCTGGTCATGGTCGATAGCCCGGTGATCTGCCCGAACTGCCGCTCCAAGGACGCGGTGATCAGCGTCGCCACCGTGTCCGGCCCCGCGCCCGGCAACTGCGTCGTCACCTGGATCGTCGGGAAGTCCACCGTGGGCAGCGCCGCCACCGGCAGCGTCCGGTAGCCCAGCACGCCCCCCAGCAGCACGGCCAAGGCCAGCAAGCAGGTCGCGACCGGCCGCGCGATGAAGGGGGCGGAGATGTTCATGGGTCAGGAACTCGACCGGCCGCGCCGCTGCGCGATGCCCGGGCCGCTCCTCTCCTTCGGCACGGCGTCCGGGGCGTTGCCGTCCGGGCCGGCCAGCGCGACCTTGCCGCCGTCCGTCAGCCGCTGCGCGCCGTCCACCACGACCTGCTCGCCGGAGCGCAGGCCGTCCGCGACCACGCTCACCTGGTCGTCCTCGTGCCCCACCGTGACCGTCCGGCGCTGCGCCACGTTGCCCGGCGCGATCACGAACACGAAGGCGCCGCGCGGCCCGCGCTGCACGGCGGCGGTCGGCACCGTGACCACGCTGCGCTGCGTTTCCGCCAGCATCCGCACGTTCACGAAGCCGCCGGGCCACAGCAGCAGCTTGTCGTTGGGGAAGGTCGCCTTGAGCTTGATGGTGCCCGTGGCGGGATCGACCTGGTTGTCCAGCACGGCGAGCTGGCCGCGGTCCAGCGGATCGGTTGCTCCGCCGCCCTGCTTCAGCGCCAGCACCTCCGGCATCCCGTCCTGCATCGCGCTCGCCACGGCCGGCAGCGCCTGCTGCGGCAGGGTGAACACGACGGAGATCGGCTTGAGCTGGGTGATCACCGTGAGCGGCACGGTATCGGAAGGCCGGGCGATGTTGCCATTGTCCACCTGGCGCAGCCCGATGCGCCCGTCGATGGGCGCCTTGATCTCGGTGTAGCTGAGCTGGGTGCGCGCCGTGTCGATCTGCGCCTGGTCGCCGCGCACCTGCGCTTCCAGCTGCGCGGCCTGGGCGCGGGCGGTGTCCACCTGCTGCGCGCTGCTGTAGTTGTTAGCGGCGAGCTTCGCGTAGCGCCCGACATCCAGCCGGGCGTTGGCCAGGTGCGCCTCGTCCTGCTGCTTCTTCGCGACCGCGGCGGCCAGGCTGGCCTGGTAGGGCCGCGGGTCGATGCGGGCCAGGAGGTCGCCGGCGCGCACGTCCTGCCCTTCGCGGAACCGCACCTCGACCAGCGGGCCTTCCACCATCGGGCGGACGGACACCAGGTTGAACGCCTGCACCGTGCCGAGGCCGTCGAGATAGACCGGCACGTCCCGCGTTTCGCTCCGGGCGGCCAGCACCGGGATCGGCGCGGCCTCGTCCCCGGC
>CALMAB010000683.1 GCA_937858325.1 uncultured Acetobacteraceae bacterium | reverse complement strand
TACGCCGTGAAGGCCAACCCGGCGGCGCCCATCCTGCAGCGCCTGGTCGGCCTCGGCAGCAGCTTTGACGCGGCGTCGTTCGAGGAGATCGAGTTCTGCCTGGCCGCCGGCGCCCAGCCGTCCGCCATCAGCTTCGGCAACACCATCAAGAAGGCGTCCGCGATCCGCCGCGCCCACGAGGCCGGGGTGGACATGTTCGCCTTCGACAGCCTGGAGGAGCTGGAGAAGCTGGCCGAGTTCGCCCCCGGCAGCCGGGTGTACTGCCGCCTCCTGGTGCAGAACGACGGCGCGGAATGGCCGCTGTCCCGCAAGTTCGGCACCACCGTTGAGACGGCGCGCGAGCTGATGATCCGCGCGGGCGAGCTGGGCCTGGACCCGTACGGCCTGTCGTTCCACGTCGGCAGCCAGCAGACCACGACCGGCAGCTACGAGACGGCGATCGGCCGGGTCGCCATGCTGTTCACCGACCTGGCCGCGGCCGGGGTCAACCTGCGCATGGTGAACCTGGGCGGCGGCTACCCCGTGCGCTACCGCGACGAGATCCCCGGCATCGACCGCTTCGCCGACGCGATCATGCGCGCGATGACGCAGCACTTCGGCAACGACCTGCCGGAGATCCTGGTGGAGCCGGGCCGCTTCCTGGTGGGCGACGCCGGGGTGGTGAGCACGGAGGTGGTGCTGGTCTGCCACAAGGCGAAGGACGACCCGGTGCGCTGGGTGTACCTGGACATCGGGCGGTTCGGCGGCCTGGCCGAAACGGAGGGTGAGTCGATCAAGTACCGCTTCGTCACCGAGCACGACGATGGTGAAGCCGGGGGGGACACCGGGCCGGTCGCGATTGCCGGGCCGACCTGCGACGGGGCGGACATCCTGTACGAGCGGTCCAACTACCGCCTGCCCTTGGCGCTGCGGTGCGGCGACCGCGTGCGGATCGAGGCGGCAGGCGCCTACGTCACCACCTACGCCAGCCAGCGCTTCAACGGCTTCGCCCCGCTGGCGGAGCACTACGTCTGACACCGGATGGAGGGCGGGCCGCCCCGGCCGCCTTCCTGATGTCGCAATAATTATCCTTGCGTCGCAGCGTGACATTTGTTATGTTCATGAACAGAATTTTCATGGGCGATCAATTTCGTGACGGAGCGCGGAGACATCGCGGCGGCTGACCTGCTGCCGACCATCGCCGCCTTGCGGCAGGAAGTGGCACAGCTGCGCGAGGCCGTTCGGGTCCGCGACGAGTTCATCTCCGTCGCCGCGCATGAGCTGCGCAACCCGCTGACGCCGCTGCTGATGACGGTGCAGTCGATGCGCCGCGCGACGGAGCGGCACGCGGGCACGCCGGAGCCTATCGTGTCCGGCCTGGTCCGGCTGGACCGCGTGGTGCAGCACTACGTCAAGCGGTGCGACGCGATGCTCGACATTTCCCGCCTGTCGTCCGGCACCTTTCGCGTCGAGTGGGCCGAAACCGACGTCGCCGAGCTGCTGCGCGGCGTGGTGGAGGGCTTGATGCCCTACGCGGAGCGGGCCGGAACGCCCATCGACCTCCACGTCCCCGACAGGCTGGCCGGGACATATGACGAGCTGGCGGTGCAGCAGATCGCCGAGAACCTGGTGTCGAACGCCGTCAAGTACGGTGCGAAGAAGCCGATCAGCGTATCCCTCCGGGAAGAGCAGGACGCCGTGGCGCTCGACGTGCGCGACGGGGGCATCGGCATCAGCGCCGCCGACCAGGCGCGCATCTTCTCCCCGTTCGAGCGCGCGGTGTCGCGGCAGCAGCAGCCGGGCTTCGGGCTTGGCCTGTGGGTGGTCGGCCGCCTGGCCGCCGCGATGGGCGGCACCGTCCAGGTGTCGAGCGATCTCGGCCAAGGCTCAACCTTCAGCGTGCGGCTCCCCCGCCATGGGGGTGCGGGCGTCGCGTAGCCGGCCCGGCCCCGCACCGGACGGCTCGCCTTGCCGCACGGCCCCGTCTGTGCCGATATGCCCGGCATCGGCCCGGCCACTGCACGGGCCGGGCGGAGGACGGCGTGATGGATGGGGGAGCGACTGCAACCGCGGGCAAGGGCCTGGCTGCCTCCCCCGGCGCGCTGGCCGGGTTGCGCGTGGTGGACCTGACCCGGGTGCTGGGCGGGCCGTACTGCACGATGATCCTGGCCGACCACGGCGCGGAGGTCATCAAGATCGAGCCGCCGCAGGGCGACGAGGTGCGCGACTGGGGGCCGCCCTTCCTGGAACAGGCCGGGGGCGAGCAGGACGCCAGCTACTTCATCGGCGTGAACCGCAACAAGCGCGGAATGGCGCTGGACCTTCGCCAGCCCGCCGGCCGGGCCGTGCTGCTGCGCTTGATCGAGACCGCCGACGTGCTGGTCGAGAACTTCAAGCCCGGCGCCATGGAACGCTGGGGCCTCGGCTACCAAGCGGACCTCCTGCCGCGCTTCCCGCGTCTGATCCATTGCCGGGTATCCGGCTTCGGCGCGGATGGGCCATTGGGCGGCCTGCCGGGCTACGATGCGATCCTGCAAGCGATGACGGGGCTGATGAGCGTGAACGGCGATCCGTCCACCGGGCCGCTGCGGCTCGGCACGCCGATCGTCGATCTGGCGACCGGGCTGTTCTCAGCCGTGGGCATCATGATGGCGCTTTACGAGCGCGCGGCGTCAGGCCGCGGGCAGTACTTGGACATGACGCTGCACGATTGCGGCATGGCGCTGCTGCACCCGCACGCCGCCAACTTCTTCCTGAACGGCGTCCGGCCGCAGCCGATGGGCAACCCGCACCCGAACCTCGCCCCCTACGAGCAGTTCGCGACGGCGACCGGGCAGATCTTCGTCGCCGCCGGCAATGACGGCCAGTTCCGCAAGCTGTGCCAGCACATCGGCCGCCCGGAGCTTGCGGACGACCCGCGCTTCGCCGCCAATGCCGGGCGCATCGCGAACCGGGAAGCCTTGGCGGAGCATCTCGCAGCCGCCTTCGCCGGGCAGGACGGGAAGGCGGCGTGCGAGGCTTTGTTGCGGGCAGGCGTGCCGGCCGGGCCGGTGCTGGCGGTGGACCAGGCGGTGGGAAGCGAGCAGGCCGCGGCCCGTTCCATGGTGGCAGAGCTGCCGTTGGAGGGCGGCGCCACTTACCGCGCGCTCGGCACGCCGATCAAGCTCAGCCGCACGCCCGGCGGCGCCCGCACGCCCCCGCC
>CALMAB010000682.1 GCA_937858325.1 uncultured Acetobacteraceae bacterium | reverse complement strand
GGAACGCCGCCAAGCAGACCGGCGGCATGATGCTGCAATACCCGTTCTACGGCGGCATCATGGGCATCATGTCGGGCACCGGCTTGGCTGACGCCATCTCCAAGGCGTTCGTCGTGGTGTCCAGCGCCCATACCCTGCCGTTCTGGAGCTACGTCTGCTCGCTGATCATCACCTTCTTCGTGCCGAGCGGCGGCGGGCATTGGGCGGTGCAGGGGCCGTTCGTGGTGCCGGCAGCGGCGACGCTGCACGCGTCCATGGCCGGGTCCACCATGGCGGTGGCGATGGGGGAGCAGGTCGCCAACATGCTGCAGCCGTTCTGGGCGCTGCCGGTCGTCGCCATGGCCGGCATCGGCATCCAGCGCGTGATGGGCTACACGGTCGTGACCTTCGTGGTCACCGGCCTCATCTACGCGCTGGCCTTGCTGCTGCTGGTTTGAGCGGCACTCAGGGGATCATCCACGGGAACACGTACTGCTGCAGCACGACGAGGGCGCCGAGCACCAGGGTGAGCACGATGCTGTGCTTGAAGGTGCGGGCGAACACCACGCCTTCCTGGCCCTTGAGGTCGGTCACGGACACGCCCGTGGCGATGTTCTGCGGCGAGATCATCTTGCCCATCACGCCGCCCGACGAGTTGGTGGCGGCGATCAGCACCGGGTTCAGCCCGAGCTGGTTGGCCGCTACCACCTGCAGGTTGCCGAACAGCGCGTTGCCGGAGGTGTCGCTGCCCGACAGGAACACCGCCACCCAACCGAGGAACGGCGACAGCAGCGGGAACAGGATGCCGACGGACGCGACGCCCAGGCCCAACGTGTAGTTCAGCCCGGAGTAGTTCATCAGGTAGGCGAGGCCCACGATCAGCGCGACCGTGAGGATGGCGATGCGGCTTTGCCGCCAGGTCTGGCCGACGCATTCGAAGAAGCGGCCGGGGCCGACGCCGACCAGGGCCGCGGTGATCACGGCGGACAGCAGGATGGCGGTGCCGGTCGCCAGCGGCTGGAACGTCCAGACCGCGGCGTAGGGCTTGTCGTTGTAGAGCGTGATCAGCACCTGGTTGTGCAGGCCGGGCCAGGGGATCGCCTGCTGCCCGACCGTGAAGATCTTGAAGTGCGTCCAGATGATCACGACGACGGACACCACGATCCAGGGTACCCAGCCCTGCCAGGCCGGCACCGTGGCCCCGGTCCGCGTCTGCACCACCTCCGCGCCCACGCCGCGGGTGGCGAGGCCAGGAGACGCCAAGCTCGGCAGGTTCATCGTGAACTCCGGCGCATCCGCCGGCGACCAGACCCGCAGAAAAGCGAGCGTCGCCACCAGCGCAATGAGCGAGGACAGCACGTCGGTCAGCGCGTAGTCGAGGTAGTTGGACGACACGAACTGCCCGAACGCGAAGCTGCCGCCGGCCACCAGCAGCACCGGCCACAAAGCGCGCACCGACCGCATCCCGCCATAGATCACCATCACGTAGAACGGCAGCAGCATCGCCAGGAACGGCAGCTGCCGCCCGATCATGGCGCCCAGCGTGACGGCCGGCAGCCCCGTCACCTGGCCCAGCACGGTGACGGGTGCGCCCAGCGCCCCGAAGGCGACCGGGGCGGTGTTGAAGATCAGCGTGAAGGTCAGCGCCTCCAGCGGCGGGAAGCCCACCAGGATCAGCAGCGCGCTGGTGATGGCGACCGGGGTGCCGAAGCCGGAGATGCCCTCCAGCAGGCAGCCGAAGCAGAAGCCGATCACCACCAGCACCACCCGGCGGTCGTTCGGCAGGTGCTCCACCACCCAATCGCGGAAGGCGTCGAACCGCCCGGACACGACGGCGATGTTGTAGAGCAGCAGCGCGTTGAACACGATCCACATGACCGGCCACAGCGCGAACACCGCCCCGGCGGCGACGCTGTCCAGTGCAAGGCCGGCCGGCAGGTCCCAAACCAGGACGGCGATCAGCAGGCCCGCGACCAGGCCGGCCAGCGACGCCTGCCACGCCGGGCGGCGCAGCACCCCCAGCATCACCAGCACGGTCACGATGGGCAGCGCCGCGACCACGAACGACAGCAACAGGCTGCCCCCCACTGGTGTCAGCAATTGATGGAACACGATCCCTCCAGATTTTTTCCGCGCAGCCGCGCAGCATTGGCGGGACACGCTGGCAAACGGCGCGACATAACGCAATGGGCGAATTGGGACTGGGTCTTAGGGCTGATGCGGTCAGCCGGCGCCTTCATCCACCGCGAGCGCCGCGTGTACCAGGGCCAGGTGGCTCAGGGCCTGCGGCATGTTGCCCAGCATGGCGCCAGTGCCCGGGTCCATCTGCTCGTGCAGCAGGCCAAGGTTGCCGGAGGTGGCCGCGAGCAGCGCGTCCATCTGCTGCACCGCCGCCTCGTGCTCGCCAAGGAGGGCGAACGCCTCCACCAGCCAGAACGCGCAGGCCAGGAAGGTGCCCTCCTCCGCTTCCATGCCTGAGTAGCGGAACACCAGCGGGCCGCGGCACAGCTCGCGCCGGATCGCGTCGCGGGTGAGCGCCAGCCGGTCGCGGCGCTCGAAGCCGAAGCGGGTGGCGAGCAGGAGGGACGCGTCCAGCCGGTCCGTCTCGGGATGCAGCGTGTAGCTCTGCTTGGCATCCGACCAGCAATGCGCGTCCACCCAGTCGCGGATGCGGTCGCGCTCGCGCCGCCAGCGGTCGGCATGGCTCGCGTCGAGCTGGCCCGACCCGGCGAGCTCCGCCGCACGGTCGAGCGCCGTCCAGCAACCGAGCTTGGACATGGTGTAGTGCTCGGCCTGCTCCAGTTCCCAGATGCCGGCGTCGCGGGAGCGCCACAGGTCGGCGCAGCGGTTGGCGAGGTCCGCCAGCAGGCGCCGGGTCGTGAGGTCGAGCACGTGGCCGCTCCGGACGAACAGCGCCGCGGTTTCCAGGAGGTCGCCGAACACGCCGAGCTGCACCTGCGTCCGCGCCCGGTTGCCCTCGCGCACCGGTCGGCTGTTCCGGTAGCCCGGCAGGTCCAGCTCCCGCTCCTCCGGCGCAAGGTCGCCGTCGAGGCTGTACATCGTGCGCGGCTGGCCGCCGTGCCGCAGGATGGTGGCGGTCAGCCAGGAAAAGGCGGCCTTGGCTTCCTCCACCGCGCCGACCCGCAGGAACGCCTTGATGGTGTAGGCGACGTCCCGCACCCAGGCGAAGCGGTAGTCGTAGTTCTTGCCCGCCCCGATCCGCTCCGGAAGCGAGGCGGTCGCCGCCGCCGCCGTGGCGCCGGAAGGGGTGTAGAGCAGCAGCTTGAGCGCCAGCGCGCTGCGCCGCACCGCCTCCCCGTAGCGGCCCGCATAGGCCAGGTTGCCCGACCATTCGCGCCAAGCCTGGTCCGACCGGTCGATCCGCGCGTCGATGGCGGCGGGCGGCGGCAGGATCAGCGGCTCGTTGGACGACGCCAGCAGCGCCAGCACCGAACGCGACCCGGCCTGCGTCGCGAACCGCGCGATCACCCGGTCGTCGGCCTCGACCAGCCGCTCGACGTCGCCGCTGGTGCGCAGCGCCGCCACGATGCCGTCCAGATGCACCACGTCGCCGTGCGGGCTTGCCTCGCGCCACGGGTTGGCCTGGCCGAGCCGGCGCCCGGACCGCACCTCGACGCCGAACGCGACGGCGCCCTCCAAGCCCTCGACACGGTGCGCCAGCTCGTTCCACGGCAGCCGCCCGGACGGGCCGCTGTTGAGCGAGTAGGTGATGCGGGCGCGGCCGGTGGCCGTGGCGAACACCTGCTCCAGCACGTTGCTGCCCGGGCGGTAGCGGCGCTCCACCGTGAACGGCTCGGCCGGCGCTATGGAGAGGCGCCCGCCGTCCTCGCCGGCCAGCAGGCGGTCGAAGAACGCCGTGCTGTCCAGGTTGGGCACGCACCACCAGTCGATGGAACCGTCCGCGCCGACCAGCGCCACGCTGCGGCCGTCGCCCACGGCCGCGTGTTGGTCGAGCGGCAGCCAGCCGCCGTCGCGCCCAGGCGTCACGGCACGGTGCTCAAGGCAGGTGGTTGCCGCCCGTCACCCCGTACACCTCCCCGGTCACGAAGCTCGGCTCCTGCGACGCCAGCAGCACATGGACCGGCGCCAGCTCCGCCGGCTGGCCCGGCCGTCCCAAAGGCGCTTGGGCGCCGAAGTCCGGGATCTTCTTCCGCGGCTGGCCGCCGCTCGGCTGCCGCGGCGTCCACACCGGGCCGGGCGCCACCGCGTTGACCCGGATGCCGCTGGACGCGACCTGCTCGGCCAGCGCGCGGCATCCGGCGGCTTCGACCAGGCGCGCGACTTCCTTGGCGTCCGCTTCCTCGGACGGCGGGCAGTTCAGCACCACGTCGGCACCATATCCTGCGCGAGGCCGGGGGCGGACCGCGGCTGGTCCTCGAACCTCGGCAGCGGGTACGGCTTGGTCGGGTCCTGCATCGCGTACTGGTGCTTGGTTGGGCGTCCGTGCGGTGGCTCCGGCGTTGTCGGGACGAAGGCCAGCAACGTGCGGCCGCCCCGCCGGTTTGTGGCGCGGTCCAGGTTTTGTCCGAGCGGCCAATTTGTCGCATGACGGGCAACGCCATCGCGTTTCCAGTCAGGGCGACATTGGTCTAAGCACCGGGCGCTCCGTCAAAGGCGGGCGGAGATGCGCACCGGCAGCGTCTCATAGCCCTTGACGAAGCTCGAATAAACGCGGCGCGGCTCGCCCACCACCTCGATCGCGGCGAAGCGCGCGAGGATTTCCTCCCACACCACGCGCAGCTGCATCTCCGCCAGGCGCTCGCCGACGCAGCGGTGGATGCCGAAGCCGAACGACAGGTGCTTCTTGGGCTTGGCGCGGTCGATGATGAAGCGGTTCGCCTCGGGGATCGCCTCCTCGTCGCGGTTGCCCGAAACGTACCACATCACCACGCGGTCGCCCTTGCGGATCTGCTGCCCGCCCAGCACGACGTCCCGCGTGGCCGTGCGGCGCATGTGGGCGAGCGGCGTTTGCCAGCGGATGATCTCGGGCACCATGCTGCCGACCAGGCTGGGGTCGGCGCGCAACTTGGCATACTGCTCCGGGTGCTGGTTGAGCGCGAACAGCCCGCCCGTGATCGAGTTGCGCGTGGTGTCGTTGCCGCCCACGATCAACAGGACCACGTTGCCGAGCAGCTCGCGCGGGTTCATCTGCCGGGTGGTGTCGGCATGGGCCAGCATGGAAACCAGGTCGGCCTTGGGCGGCACCGCCGCCCGCTCGTTCCACAGCCGGGTGAAGGTGCCCAGGCATTCCGTCAGCTCGGCCTGGCGTGCCTCTTCCGACGCGTTGGTCCCGGAGTCGGGGTGCGCGGTCGTCACGTCCGACCAGCGGGTCAGCTTGCGGCGGTCCTCCCACGGGAAGTCGAATAGGATGGCGAGCATCTGCGTCGTCAGCTCGATGGACACACGGTCCACCCAGTCAAAGGTTTCGCCGACCGGCAGGGCGTCCAGCATGGCGGCGGCCCGGGCGCGGATCGCCGCCTCCATCCCGGCCACGTTCGCGGGCGAGAACATGGGGCTGACCACGTCCCGCTGGCCGCCGTGCTTCGGCGGGTCCATGGCGATGAACATGGGCAGTGGGAAGTCTTTGAGCTGGTCCCGGATGGTGATGCCGCCCAGGCTCCAATCCGAGGAAAACGCCTCGTGGTTGGCCTCCACGGCCAGGATGTCCTTGTACTTGGTGACGGACCAGTAGGACCCGAACATGCTTTCGGGCGTGTGGTGCACCGGCGCCTCGGCGCGCAGCCGCTCGAAGTAGGGCCACATCGCATCGGCTTGGAACAGTTTCGGATGGCCGGGGTCGAGTTCCGCCAGCGGGAGGCTGTAGGCCTCCTCGGCGCTGTAGCTCCGCCCGGCTTGCAGCATCGTGTCCATTGCCGTCTCCGCCGTGTCGTGTTGTCCGGGCATCATGCGGATTCGGCCCGCCCGCGTCACGCGCATTCAACGGGTGGGGGCCGCGTGGCCGGGGCCGCCCCGGCCGACCCTGCCCGGCGGCGGCCACGTCAGGACACGTGCGACTCGCAGCGCCGGCGGCCAGCAGTCCCGTGCCCAAGCGTTGCGCAATTGCATCGAAATCTGCACGACATCGTGACACGATCTGCGCAGCGTCGGCGTTTACCCCAGGGAAACAAGCCCAAGCTGTCACGTTCGGGCAACACGCGGCATGGTACGTAATTTGCACCATCATTTCGCCACACGTTTCTCAATACGTTTGAAAACGTGGTTTGCTATAATCGGGGCGAGCGGGTCTTACGTGCGTTCGATGCCGGGAGGGAGTTAGCGTCGCCGGACACAGCAGGATCGGCGTCGCTTGCCGGGGTGGAAACACCGCCCAACTGTGTTTTCTGGTCGCGTGAATCTGCTGGCGGCTGAGCCGGGCGCTGTGGTCGCCGGCCCGGCCCCATTGGGGAGTTTCATGATGCTTAAAGACTACGACGTGTTTTCCCTGCATGCCGCCCTTCG
>CALMAB010000681.1 GCA_937858325.1 uncultured Acetobacteraceae bacterium | reverse complement strand
TCCCGTGTGCAGAGCGGCGGTATTAGGTAGCAACCACACCAAGCGCCTGCTCCCGCTAACATATTGATTAAAACATAATGATTGCCCTCCACAGACAGGGGTGACCCAACGATTATAGTGTCTCGGTTCAAAAGAATGTTGGGAACAGCGCTACGGCAATCGAGCGCCGCATCAAGGTCATCGAGCGCGACGACGGCAACGCTCGCCTGTTCATCATTGAACGAGATGATGGCCGATATCGCTTTGAAGGCGAGATGCAGGTCGATGATCGGGATGGGTTCGGCCCTTATTACTCGCCGTGCGACATCTCCGGATGGCTTTTGTCGGGTTCCGGGGTGGTAGTCCGGGTGGTGCTGTTGGCGAGTATCTGATGTGATGGTTGAAGTGAGAGCAGCCAACTGGCTAGCGCGAGGAGCTTCCGCCATCATGCCTGCATCCGACTTGGTCAATCTTTCCGGGCTGATGGACGACGCCAAGTGCTTCGCTTTTGTGCGCCAGCATCGCTGGCCGGACGGTGCGCGCTGCCCTGGATGCGGCGGTTCTTCGGTCATCCGGGACGGATGCGACGACACGCAGGCGCATCGTCAGCGCTACCGATGCAAGGCGTGCGCTGGGCGCTTCGACGACCTGACCGGCACGGTGCTGGCCGGGCACCACCAGCCGCTGCGGGTCTGGGTGTTGTGCCTCCATTGCATGGGATTGAACCTCTCGAACCGGCAGATTGCGGGTGAGCTGGGCCTGGCCGTTTCGGACGTGCAGGCGATGACGGAGCAGCCGCGCCACGGTTTGGTCGTCAAATGCCAGCGGTAGAACTGCAGGGCGAAGTGGAGATCGACGGAGCCTATGTCGTGGCCGGGCACAAGGGCCAGCCGAAGAAATTGGCCAAAAGGGGCGGCTCGGGCGCCGCCGCAGACTGGCAGGCGCGCCGGGCCGTGGCACGTTGGAGAAGGACAAGCCGCCGATCCTCGGCCTGATCCAGCGCGGCGGCCAAGTGGTGCTGCGCATGCTGGCCAACATGCGGCAGGTCACGATCAAGCCGATCATCAAGGCAACCGTGACCGAGGGCACCCTTGTCCACACGGACGAATACAGCATCTACGCGCGCTTGCCCGCTTGGGGCTACGGCCACAAAACGGTCTGCCATGGACGCGGCGAGTATGCCTGCGACGAGGACGGGGACGGCTTCTGCGAGGTCCACGTCAACACGATGGAAGGTTTCTGGTCGCTCCTACGCTCCTGGCTGCGACCGCACCGGGGCATCTCGCAAGACAAGTTGCCCCTGTATCTCGGCTTCTTCCAGTTCGTGCACAACGTGCGCCGACGCGGCAAAGCCCTGCTCGGCACCCTCGTTGCGGTTCTGGTCGCATGATGCGTCCGCCGCCACCCCGGAACACGACAAGAGCCTCTCGCGACAGTACCCATCACCTTTACACTCAGACCGCCGCAGTGCTCGGCGTTGCTGTTCTCGGCAAGGAACATCACGTCCTTGCAGGCA
>CALMAB010000680.1 GCA_937858325.1 uncultured Acetobacteraceae bacterium | reverse complement strand
GTTGGGCGCGTCGCTCGCCGCCATGATGCGGGCAGACCGGGTGGGCCTGGCGCTCACGCCGTCCCGCCGCACGTCGGAGGACGCGCGGACCGCGTTGCGCCGGGCGGTGGAGCCGGGCGGCGGCTGGGTTTGGGACATGGCGGGCGACAACCCATATTTCGGCCTGCTGGCCCTGGCGGACGCCATCGTGGTGACGGAGGACAGCGTGTCCATGGTGTCGGAGGCCGTGGCGACGGCGGCGCCGGTGCTGCTGGCCGCCCTGCCCGGGCGGTCGCGGCGCATCCGGCAGTTCACCCGGTTCCTGCAGGAGGACGGGCGGCTGCGCCCCTTCGCCGGGCGGCTGGACCTCTGGCCGGTGGCGCCGATTGACGATACGCAGGCGGCGGCGGACGAAATGCGGCGGCGGCTGGGTTTTTAGGAGCGTAAACCATGCTGGACATCCAGACCTTCGACGCGCGGGCCGGCGGCAACGTGCTGTACAAGGCCTTCGCCCATCCGGTGGCGGCGGAGGCCGTGCAGCGCCTCGCGGCGCGGCTGCGCGACGCCGGGCCGCTCGCGGTGTATGACCCGGACGGCGTGGCGGGCGCGCTGTTTGCGCTGCACCCGGCGATGCCGAGGGCGGAGGAAAGCTACGTGCACGACGTGGGGCAGATCGGAGAAACGCGCGCAGGCGTGCCGGCCCGGCCGCTCACGGACCTGCCGCGCTCCAACTGCGCCGCCCTGCTCGTCGCGGCGTTCGACGCCGGGCGGATCGTCGCGCGCAGCCAGCACATGCTGCCCGGCGGCATGGTGATGGCGACGCTGGATGAGGCGCGGCTGCCGGACGGGATGCTGAGCAACCCGCGGCGCTACCTGGACCGGGTGAACTTCGCGACCAACTACGCCTTCTTCCGCGACGAGCGCGGCCTGCACACCCGGCTGGTCACGGCGAACTACTGGTCGGGCTACGGCGCTGGGGCGGTGCGGCTGTGGCTGCGGCTGTTCGACGGCGCGGGCGCCGTGCTGGCCGAGTGGGAGCAGCCCGTGCCGCCCGGCGGCGCCAGCATCGCCATCGCCAGCGCCGAGGTCCGCGCCCGGTTCGAGTTGCCGGAGTTCGCTGGGCAGTTGTTCATCCACGCCATCGGCGCCGCCGGGCACGACGTGGTGAAGTATGCGCTCGACACCTATGGCGAGGACGGGGAGGCCAGCCTGTCCGTCACCCACGACGCCAACGCCTGGCCGGCCGACCGCTACGCCGGGATGCCCGCGCCGCGCGCCGACGAGCGCGTGGTGCTGTGGCTGCAGAACAGCCACGCCGCCCCGATCCCGCCCGGCGCCGTCATGCTGGACCGCATGGGGGCGGAAGCGCCGGTGCCCCTCGCGCAGGAGGTCGGCCCCTACGCCAGCCTGGCACTCGACGTGGCCGACCTGCTGCCGGGGCTGCGCTGGCCGGCACAAATAGAAGTGCGGGCCGGGCGGCACGTGGTCCGCCCGCGCTACGAGGTGACGCGCGCCGGGCGCACCCGCATCGCCCATCTGAACGTCGAGCGCGCCGGCCTGCCGCCTGATCCCGGCATCCCGTCCCTGCACAACCTGCTAGGCCGCGGCTACCTGCTGCCCTTCCCAATCCTGCCGCGCGGTCAGTTCCGCAGCATTGTGCTGCCGACCCCGATGGCGGAGCAGCAACGCACCCTGCCCATCCGCATCGACGTGTTCGACACGGCGGGCCGCCAGGTGGGCGAGCGCTTCCTCGGCTGCCTGCCGCGCAACCACGACCTGGCGCTCGACCTGGCCGAGTTCGACGTGGAGGAGGGCCACGCGGACCTGGTTTACGACTTCCGCGACGGCGGAGACGCCGACGGCTGGCTGCACGCCCTGCTGCGCTACGAGGACCGCCGGAGCGGCCACGCGGCCGAAAGCAGCTTCGGTGCCCATATCTACAACACAGCGATGACCTACCGCGACGAGCCGCAAAGCTACTCCGGGCCGCCGCCAGGCCTGTCCACGCGGCTGTTCCTGAAGCTCGGCGGCCCTGCCCGGCGCAGCTACGCCGCGCTGATCTACCCGGCGTCCGCGGCCTGGCACCCGTGGTCCACGACCACCCTGCTGCTGCACGATGGCGACGGCCAGGTGATCGCGGAGGAACCGCTGCGCATCGCCTGCTCCGGCTCGGCCATGGTGTGGCCGCACCGCGTGTTCGGGGAGGCGCTGCTGGACCGGGCGGGGCCGCGCGGCTACGTGCTGATCCGGGACGCGACGTGCCGGTTGTTCGGATATCATGGCTTGATGGATGACGCCGGCGGGTTCAGCCTGGACCACATGTTCGGCTTTTGAAGGGGGGACCGCCATGGCGCGCGACAAGTTCGACCTGCCGATGGTCGCGGCCAACCACGAGGCATTGTCCCCGCTGAGCTTCATCAAGCGCACCGCAGACGTGTTCCCGGACCGCGTCGCCATCGTGCATGGGCCGCATCGCGCGACCTGGGCGGAAACCTATGCCCGCTGCCGCCGCATGGCCTCGGCGCTCACGGCGCGTGGCGTCGGACGGGGCGACACGGTGGCGGTGATGGCGCCGAACACGCCCGCGATGGTGGAGGCGCATTTCGGCGTCCCCATGGCCGGCGCCGTCTTGTGCGCGATCAACGTGCGGCTGGATGCGGAAACGGTCGCCTTCATCCTGACGCACGGCGAGGCCCGGGTCGTGCTCATCGACCGTGAGTTCGCGCCGGTGATGGCCCAGGCGCTCGCCCTGATCCCGGCGGAGGCGCGGCCCTTTGTTGTGGACATCAACGACCCGCTGGCGCCCCCGGGCGAGCCGGTGGGCGACACCGATTATGAAGCGTTCCTGGCCGGCGGCGACCCGGCTTACGCTTGGACGCAGCCCCCTGACGAGTGGGACGCCATCGCGCTCAACTACACCTCCGGCACCACCGGCAACCCGAAGGGCGTCGTGTACCACCACCGCGGCGCCTACCTGAACGCGGTCGGCAACGCGATGACCTGGGGCATGGCGCAGCACCCGGTGTATCTTTGGACGCTGCCGATGTTCCATTGCAACGGCTGGTGCTTCCCGTGGACGGTGGCGGCGATGGCGGGCACCAACGTGTGCCTGCGCCGGGTCGAGGGGGGCGCGATCCTCGGCGCCATGGAAGAGGCCGGCGTCACCCATCTGTGCGGCGCGCCCATCGTCATGGGCCTGATCCTGAACCACCCCGGCGTGCAGCCGCGCCCGGCTCCTGTCCGCATGATGACCGCGGGCGCCGCCCCGCCCGCCGCGGTGCTGGAAAGCATGGAGCGGCTGGGCTTCGCCATCACCCATGTTTACGGCCTGACCGAAACCTACGGCCCCGTCACCGTCTGCGCCTGGCACGAGGAGTGGGATGCCGAGCCGCCCGAGGAGCGCGCCCGGCTCAAGGCCCGCCAAGGCGTGACCTACCCCGTGCAGGAGGGGCTGATGGTCGCCGACCCCACGACCATGCAGCCCGTGCCGCGCGACGGCGCCACCATGGGCGAGGTGTTCATGCGCGGCAACATCGTCATGAAGGGCTACCTCAAGAACCCCGCTGCCACCGAAGAGGCCTTTGCCGGCGGCTGGTTCCACACAGGCGACCTCGCGGTGAGCCACCCCGATGGCTACCTCGAAATCCGCGACCGCTCCAAGGACATCATCATCAGCGGCGGCGAGAACATCTCCACCATCGAGGTGGAGGGCGTGCTGTATCGCCACCCCGCCGTGCTGGAAGCCGCCGTGGTCGCCCGGCCCGACCCGACCTGGGGCGAGACGCCCTGCGCCTTCGTGACGCTCCGGCCCGGCATGGAGTCCACGGAAGCGGAGATCATCGCCTTCTGCCGCGACCACATGGCGCGCTTCAAGGCGCCGCGCACCGTGGTGTTCGGCCCGCTGCCCAAGACCAGCACCGGCAAGATGCAGAAGTTCGTCCTGCGCGACCAAGCCCGAACCCTCAAAGGATAGACCCATGCCGCAGCCCAGCCACGTGACGGCCCTTGAAGACGCCGACGAGGCGACGCTGCCGGAGGACCTGCAGCCGTATTTCCAGAAATGCCGGGACAAGCTGGGCTTCGTGCCCAACGTCTTGCGCGCCTGGCTGCTGCGCCCGGAAAAGCTGCGCAACTTCGTCCGCCTGTATGACGAGCTGATGCTGGCGCCTTCGGGCATCACCAAGCTGGAGCGCGAGATGATCGCGGTCGCGGTGTCCGCCTGGAACCGCTGCTACTATTGCCTGGTGGCGCACGGGGCGGCAGTACGCAAGCTGTCGGAGGACCCGCAGCTTGGGGAAATGCTGGCCTTCAACTATCGCGTGGCCGAACTCCCGGCCCGGCAGCGCACGATGCTGGACTTCGCGGTGCAGCTCACCGCGGCACCCCACCTGATCGGACAGCCTGACCGGGACGCGCTGAGCGCGCAGGGTTTCTCGGATGCCGACATCTTCGACATCGCCGAGGTGGCCGGGTTCTTCAACTATACCAACCGGGTAGCGCACGCCGTCGATATGATGCCGAACGCCGAGTATCACGCGCTGGGGCGGTGAGCGCCCGCCGCAATTGGTCCTTTCCGGGATCGCGAAGCTCCCATCAGCCTGGAAGACCGGTCAAGTTTCGGGCAGGCTCCCGCCCATGAACAACGCAGCACGCCTAGACCCGCCGATAACGGTTGAGGAGTTCCGGGATTGGGTGCCGGAACCGGGCCTGGAGGGCTGGCGCTGGCAACTCATCGACGGCACGCCGGTCGGCATGGCTCCCACCAGCAACGCCCATGGCGCCATACAATCCCGGACCAGCACGATTATCGACATGCACCTGCAAAAGCTTGGGCGCTGCATCGTCATCACCACGCCAGGCGTCATTCCCAAGAAGCGTTCGAAGGTCAACCAGCTTGTGCCCGACCTCGGCGTATCGCGCAAATCGCTGCGCGATAC
>CALMAB010000679.1 GCA_937858325.1 uncultured Acetobacteraceae bacterium | reverse complement strand
GTCCGGGGCGGCGCTCGCGGCGGTGCATGTCGGCGTGGAACAGCATTGGTGGCCCAGCCCGTTGCCGGAGTGCGCGGCGCCCTCCTTGGGCGGCGGCAGCATCGCCGAGCGCCTGGCGCGGATGCCGGCGACCGTCAGCAAGCCCTGCGACGAGCCGGCCTTTCTGCTGCCGGGCCTGCCGGTCTCGATGGCGGCGATGAACCTCGGGCTTGCCCTGGCGCTGACCGGGTTCCTCGCCATCTCCGTGGGAAAGCAGAAAGGCACGGCATGAACGACATGACGACGAACGACATGGCGACGACGGACGGCACGCGGACCTCGTTGCCCGGCGATCCCACCCTGCGCGACACGGTGGAGCGCATCATCCGCGTGGACCACGCCGGCGAATACGGCGCGGCGCGCATCTACGAGGGCCAGCTCCGCATCATGGGCCGCGGCCCCAAGGGCGACCTGATCCGGCACATGAAGGACCAGGAGCAGCAACACCTCGACACCTTTGCCGGGCTGATCCGCACCCGCCGGGTGCGGCCCACGGCGCTGCTGCCGGTGTGGCACGTCGCGGGCTACGCGCTGGGCGTCGTGACGGCGGCGCTCGGGGACCGGGCGGCGATGGCCTGCACGGTGGCGGTCGAGGAGGCCATCGACGAGCATTACGCGGCCCAGGCGGCGTCGCTCGGCGAGGAGGAGGCGCCGCTCCGCACCACCATCGAGCGGTTCCGCGCCGAGGAGCTGGAACACCGCGACATCGGGCTGGAGCACGAGGCCGAGCAGGCGCCGGCCTACCGCCTGATGTCCGCCGTGATCAAGGCGGGCTGCAAGGTGGCGATCGCGGTGAGCGAGCGGGTTTAGACAGTGCAATCAAGAGAGAGTTAACGAAACCCGGGCGCCAGGCATCCGTTGGGTGGGCGGCACATGCCGCATACTCGACGGAGTTTCCTCGATGTTCCTACGAATTGACAAGCTGCAGACCGAGCTCCCGGCGCCGAAGAAGCAGGACCCGAACGCCGCGGCGGCGTTGCAGGAGTTGCTGGGCGGCAAGTATGGCGAGATGTCCACGCTCGGCAACTACATGTTCCAAAGCTTCAACTTCCGCAGCAAGGAGAAGCTGCGCCCGTTCTACAGCCTCGTCGCCAGCATCACGGCGGAGGAACTGGGCCACGTCGAGCTGGTGTCCAACGGCGTCGCCATGCTGAACGCCGGGCCGGACGTGCCGGCGAACGAGAAGGGCGGCGGCGACATCTCGGGCGCGCCGTTCTCCGCCATGCAGGACGTGCGCCTGGCCGCTTCGTTCCTGTCCAACGGCGGGGGCGCCATGCCGATGAACAGCAACGGCGCGTCTTGGAACATGGATTTCGTGACCACCACGGGCAACGTGGTGATCGACCTGCTGCACAACTTCCACCTGGAATGCGGCGCGCGCATCCACAAGCTCCGGGTTTACGAGACCTTGACGGACCCGACCGGGCGCGAGGTGTGCGGCTACCTGCTGGTCCGCGGGTCCGTGCACGCCCATGCCTATGCGCTGGCGCTGAAGCAGCTTACCGGGGTCCAGATCGAGAAGATGCTGCCGACGCCGAACATCAACCTCGACAAGATCCCCGAATGTCAGAAGTACCTGGCCGAAGGTTCGCACCGCCGGCTGTACCGCTTCAGCCCGGACGATTACAAGGAAGTGGCCAGCATCTGGGGCAATGGCGAGCAGGCCCTGCCGGGCGACCCGCCGGGCGAGCTGGAACTGGTGGACGGGCACCCGGAGGGTGGCCGGATCCACGGCCTGATGGGCCAGACCACGGCGTTCAGCCCAGACTACGCGCCCGAGGAGATGTTCGAGATCGCGAGCAAGCTTTACAGCAAGTCGCGCTGACAGCCTGCGCCGCGCTCCGGTCGCCGGGGCGCGGCGTCAGCTTTCGAGTTCGCTGTCCCAATACAGGTAGTCGCGCCAGCTTTCGTG
>CALMAB010000678.1 GCA_937858325.1 uncultured Acetobacteraceae bacterium | reverse complement strand
CCTCGGTGCGCTCGACCGCCACCGTGCGCGGGTCGAGGCCGAGCGCACCCAGCAGCGCCGCCACGGTGTGGCCCGGCGGGATGGCGCGCGGCTCGCCGTTCACGGAGATATCGACCATGCCGGCAATATGTGGAAGCGGGCGCCGCGGGACAAGCGAGGGCAGGGGTGGGGTTGGCGTGATGGTCAGCACCAACCTGGACCATGCCGTTGAACTTGTGGCAGCGCTTGATAAGCAGGCATGGCGCCGGCTGTGAAGTGCCTTTTTAGAAACAAGAATTCAATGGAGGCGAGCAGAAAGCGCGGACAATTGGCCGCTGATCTCACCCATCTTTATCCAAACGGCGGCTTGGCTGCCGATCGGTACGACGAGCAAGGCAATCGCTGCCTGAACCATCGTGGTTAAGCGAGTGAGGCGACTGTCATAGCCTGCAACCTCCTCGCTCGCCTCGTTAGCCTTTTCAGGTGTTGCGCCAGCCTCAAGCAGCGCGTCTCTGAGCGTTCCGAGTTGCAATGCCATCGTGTCCTCTGTTCTGCAGATCGCAAAGCGCCAGAAACAAAGCGCGCAGGCTGCTTATGCCCGTGAAGCGCCTACGAGCACAACAGAGCGGCGGAGGCTGCTTCGGAATGTAAGGCGTTGCGCCCCGGCGCGAGACGTTTCTACCCCTGCGCGATGGACGGGCCGGACCGGGCGTGATAGGCGCCCGCCCATGCCGAGCGCCGTGGCTGCCCCCCATCCCCTGATCGCCGTGCCGAACGGCCGCAACATAACCATCTCGGGGCTTGGCGCCGAATTGTTGGAGGATGCGCGTTGAGCGGGACGAAAATCGGTTTCGACGTGGAGACCATCCGGGCATTGAGCGGCATCATGCGGGACGCGGCGCTGACCGAAGTCGATATCACGACCGGCGACGTGCGCCTGCACCTGGTTCGCGGCGCCGCGGGCGCGGTCCAGGCCGCGCCCAACCTGGCACCAAGCGTTGCCGCTCCCATGCCCGCCGCCGTCGCCGCCGAAGACGCGGTTCCGCCCGGCGCCGTCACCAGCCCCATGGTCGGCATCGCCTACCTGGCCCCTGAACCCGGCGCCACGCCCTTCGTGGCCGTGGGCCGTGCCGTGGCCGCCGGGCAAACGGTGCTACTGATCGAGGCGATGAAGACCTTCAACCAGATCAAGGCGCCGCATGCCGGCACCGTGACCCGCATCCTGATCGCCAGCGGCGAGCCGGTCGAGTATGCGCAGCCGCTGCTGGTCATCGAGTAGTGTTCGGCAAGGTCCTGATCGCCAACCGGGGAGAGATCGCGCTGCGCATCCAGCGCGCGTGCCGCGAGCTGGGCATCCCCACCGTCGCAGTCCACTCCACCGCCGACACGGACGCCATGCACGTCCGCCTCGCCGACGAGAGCGTGTGCATCGGCCCGCCCTCGGCGCGGGACAGCTACCTGAACATCCCGGCGATCCTGTCCGCCGCCGCCGTCACCGGGGCGGACGCCATCCACCCGGGCTACGGCTTCCTGTCGGAGAACGCGCGCTTTGCCGAGATGGTGGAAGCGCACGGCATGACCTTTGTCGGCCCGTCGCCTGCGCACATCCGCATGATGGGCGACAAGATCGCGGCGAAAGTGGCGATGGCCTCGCTCGGCGTGCCCTTGGTGCCCGGCTCCGACGGCGCGGTGCCGGATTTGGACGCGGCGCGCGCCGTGGGGGAGCGGATCGGCTATCCCGTGCTGGTCAAAGCGGCCGCCGGCGGCGGCGGGCGCGGCATGAAGGTGGCACGCACGCCGGACGAGATCGAGGAAGCCTGGACGGTGGCGCGGACGGAGGCGCGCACCGCGTTCGGCGACGACGCCGTGTACATCGAGAAGTACCTCGACCGCCCCCGGCACATCGAGCTGCAGGTGATGGCGGACGCCCACGGCAACGTCGTGCATTTCGGGGAGCGCGACTGCTCCTTGCAGCGCCGGCACCAGAAGCTGCTGGAAGAGGCCGGGTCCCCCGCGCTCTCCGCCGCCGAGCGCGACAGCCTGGGCGAGGTGGTGACGGCGGGGCTGCGGCGGCTCGGCTACCGCAACGCCGGCACGCTGGAGTTCCTGTACCAAGATGGGCAGTTCGCGTTCATCGAGATGAACACCCGGCTCCAGGTCGAGCACCCCGTCACCGAGATGGTGTGCGGCGTCGATCTGGTGCGCGAGCAGCTCCGCGTGGCGGCCGGGCACGCGCTGGGCTATGAGCAGGCAGATGTCGAGTTCCGCGGCCACGCCATCGAGTGCCGGGTGACGGCAGAGGATCCGGACACGTTCATGCCGACGCCCGGCCGGGTGGACGTGTTCCACGCGCCGGGCGGTCTGGGCGTGCGGGTCGATAGCGCGCTGTATGCCGGCTACGTGGTGCCGCCCTATTACGACAGCATGGTGGCCAAGCTGATCGTCCACGCGCCCACCCGGCCGGAGGCGATTGCCCGGATGCGCCGCGCGCTTGGCGAGTTCGCGGTCCAAGGCATCAAGACGACGCTGCCGCTGCACCGCCGGGTCATGGACGCGCCGGAGTTCCAACGCGGCGACTACACCATCCACTGGCTGGAGCAGTTCGTATCCGACGCTTGACGCATAGGTAGAAATAGTTCCAATCCGGAACCCGCGTCGCCGCCGGACGTGATAGAATATTGGCAGACCCGAGCAGGCAGGCCACGATTCATCCATGTCGCGCAGAACCATCGAAGTGACGCCGGAACTGCTGATGCGGGCTTATCGCGCCGGGTTGTTCCCGATGGCGGAAACCCGGCGGGGCGCGCGGCTGTATTGGCTTGATCCGGAGCTGCGCGGCGTTTTGCCGCTGGACGGGTTCCGTCTGCCGAGGCGGCTGCTGCGCACCGTGCTGTCGGACCGCTACCAGGTGACCAGCAACCAGTCCTTCGCCGCCGTGGTCGCCGGTTGCGCCGCCGCGGCGCCGGGGCGGGAGGACACCTGGATCAACGCCGACATCGAGCGGCTGTTCGGCGAGCTGCACCGCCGCGGCTGCGCGCATTCGGTGGAGTGCCGGCAGGACGGCGCGCTGGTGGGCGGGCTGTACGGCGTGTCGCTGGGCGGCGTGTTCTTCGGGGAAAGCATGTTCAGCATGGCGCGGGACGCGTCCAAGGTGGCGCTGGTCCACCTGGTCGCGCGCATGAGGCTGGGCGGCTACGCCTTGCTCGACACGCAGTTCGTCACCAAGCACCTGGCGCAATTCGGCGCCGACGAGATCCCGCGGGAGCAGTACCGGTCCCTGCTCGCCGCCGCGTCGCAAATCCCGGCGCGCTGGCTGCCCGACCCCGACCCGGCGGCGCTCCTGGCGGAAATCCGGCTGCTGTACGACCAATCGCCGCGGATCGACCCGGCCTCCGCCGAGGCCGGGGCATGACCAGGCGCGCGCTGGCCGCCGCCGCCGGGCTGTGCGCC
>CALMAB010000677.1 GCA_937858325.1 uncultured Acetobacteraceae bacterium | reverse complement strand
CCCGGGCCGCCGTGGCGTAGCCCAGCGCGTGCGCCTTGCCCATGAAGCCGGACCCGATCAGGCCCACGCCAATTTTGCTCTCGATCACCATGCTGCGCTGTTCCCGGTAAGGTTCGGGGTCAAAGAAACGTGCAAGCGTTCAGTACGGGGACGCCGCGAAGTAGTAGTCCCCGGCGTTTTCCTTGGTGATCAGCGGGCTGTCGAGGACGTAGCGCCCCTGCACCGGCGCCTGCGTCGTGGACCGCAGCACGGTCAGGCCGATGGCCGGGATGATGATGGTCGGCGGGTAGAAGATGTCCGCGTCGATGGGCGAGCCGCCGTCCATCACCGCCTTGACCACCCGGTTCATGCCGGACCCGCCGAGCAGGGCGATCTTGTCCTGGCGCCCGGCCTGCTTGATCGCTTCCAGCGCGCCCAGCGCCGCGTCGTCGTCGCCCGCCCACACCCCGTCGATGGCGGGGAAGCGCTGCAGGTAGTCCTGCATGACCTGGAAGCCCTTGTCCGGGTTCCAGTTGGCATACTGCATGTCGAGCACCTTGATCTTGGTCCCGGCGAGCGCCTTTTGGAACGCCTCGATGCGGATGTTGTCGATGGCCGTCGGGATGCCGCGCATGACCACGATGCTGGCGCCGTTGGGGAACTTGCGCTTGAAGTACTCGGCCGCGACCACGCCGTATTGCGGGTTGTTGCCGCCGACGTAAAGGTTCTCGATCCCAGGCTCGCTCAGGCCGCGGTCCACCACGGTGACGAACACGCCCTGCTTGCGGACCTGCTTGACCGGCTCGGTCAGCGGCTCGGACTCAAAGGGCAGGATGACCAGGGCGTTGATGCGGTGGGTCGCCACCAGGTCCTCTTGGACGCGGCCGGCGACGAGGGCGTGCGGCACGGCCGGTGGTCCCCCCGCTCCTGCCGGCGCCAGGGCTGCCCGCGCTCGGCCGACGCGCCGACGCTTCCCGGCGACGCTGGCCGCCGCCGCGCCCGCGAGCAAGCAAACGTCGGTCGAGACGGGAGCGCGGGCAAAGCCGCTGCCCATGGACAGCTGGTCGTTGACGGCGGCTTTGCTTCTGGCCCAAAGGCCCTTGACGAGGTTGTCGATCATCGGACCACCACCCGGCTGAGCTTGTGTCTTGGGGTCGTCGGCAAAGCCTCCGCGGCCTTGCCGCGAGGTTCGAAACCGTTAGACCGGGCTTTCGCGCTCTGCAAGGAAAATTGCAATTCGCCCTTTTCCGCAGGTTTTGATCCGTGATAGGCATTGCGCAAAGCGACCACGTGGTGGACGTTGCTGGATCGGGCGGTGTTGCCCAGCAACAACAGCGTCCGGAGAACGGACAAGGCGACGCAAGACCGCCAAAAGGGAGGACAAGCGGTGCCGGTTCTGGAGCTGCGCAACATCGTCAAGCATTTCGGCGCCATCCACGCGCTGAACGACGTGGACCTGCACATCGAGCCGGGCGAGGTGCTGGGCTTGATGGGCGACAACGGCGCGGGCAAATCGACGCTGGTCCGGGTCATGGCCGGCAACTTCCCGCCCACCTCCGGCGAGGTGCTGATCGACGGCGAAGCCCAGCACTTCGGCAAGCCGATCGAGGCGCGGGAGAAAGGGATCGAGGTCGTGTACCAAGACCTCGCCCTGTGCAACAACCTGTCAGCCGCGGCCAACGTGTTCCTGGGGCGCGAGATCAAGAAGGGCGCCGGGCCGATCCGCTGGCTCGACCACGCAGCCATGGCCCGGCGCGCCGGCGAACTGTTCGCCGAGCTGAAATCGGAAACCCGGCCCCGCGACCTGGTGAAGCAGATGTCGGGCGGGCAGCGGCAGGCCGTGGCCATCGCCCGCACCCGCTTGTCGCGGGCCAAGGTGGTGCTGATGGACGAGCCGACCGCGGCCATCTCCGTGCGCCAGGTCGCGGAGGTGCTCGACCTGATCCGCCGTCTGCGCGACAGCGGCATGGCCGTGATCCTGATCAGCCACCGCATGCCCGACGTGTTCGACGTGTGCGACCGGGTGGTGGTGATGCGCCGCGGGCGCAAGGTCGCCGACAAGGCCATCGCCAGCACCAGCCCGGTGGAAGTCACCGGCCTGATCACGGGAGCGATCCATGTCGCCTGACACGTCCCAAGCCGCGCCCGCGCACGCCGCCCCCGCGCACGCTGCCATCGACCGCGCGATCCTGGACGCGCGGGAACGCTCGGCGTTCCAGGGCCTCGTCGCGTCTCAGGCCTTCTGGGTCACGATTGCGCTGGCGGTGATCTGCGTCATCATGGGGATGTGGCAGCCGGCGTCCTTCGCCACCTTTGACAACTTCTTCAACATCACCCGGAACTTCTCGTTCATCGGCATCATGGCGCTGGGCATGGTGGCGGTGATCGCCACCGGCGGCATCGACCTGTCGGTCGGCTCGGTGATGGGCCTCGTGGCCGTGGTCTGCGGCCTGATGCTGCAAGGCGGCAGCTCCTGGTGGATGACGGTGCTCGCCGGGCTGGCGGCGGGCGGGGCGGTCGGCGCGATCAACGGCGTGCTGGTCGCCTATGTCGGCCTGTCGTCCTTCGTGGTCACGCTGGGCATGTTGTCGATTGCCCGCTCGGTCGCGGTGGTGCTGTCGGGCAACCGCATGATCTACGACTTCGGACCCGGCGGCCCCGTGTTCAAGCTGCTCGGCAACGGCCGCCTCGACCTGTTCCGGATCGGCGAAAGCACGCTGTCCCTGTCCTTTCCCCTGATCGTCCTGATCGTCCTCACCGCGGCCTTTGCCGCCGTGCTCAAGATGACGGCCTGGGGCCGCTACATCCTCGCCATCGGCGGCAACGAGAACGCGGCGCTGCTCACCGGCGTCCCGGTGAAGCGGGTCAAGGTCCAGTGCTACGTGGTGTCGGGCCTCGCCGCGGCGCTCGCGGCGGTGCTGAACGTGGGCTGGTCAGGCTCGGCCATCAACGCGCTGGGCACGGGATACGAACTGCTCGCCATCTCGGCGGCGGTGATCGGCGGCGCCAACCTGCTGGGCGGGCACGGCAGCGCCTACGGCGCCTTCATCGGCGCCGCGCTCATCTTCGTCATCCGCAACGCGCTCCTGATGGCCGGGGTCGATTCCAACTGGCAGGGCACGTTCGTGGGCGTGTTCCTGGTTGCCGCGGTGTATCTCGGGAAGATCCGGGCAAAAAGCGGCTAAGCCGGGCGAACCACCGGCACGCCGTTCAATCAACAAGGGTTCAGGAAGGGTCAGCATGTTGAGATCGGCTTTGTTGTGCGCGGCGGCCGTCGGCGCGCTCGTTCTGGCCGCGGGCGGAGCAAGCGCCGCGGATAAGAGGTACACCTTCGCGCTGGTGCCGAAGAACACCAACAACCCGTTCTTCGACCAGGCGCTGGACGGCTGCCGCAAGGCCGAGAAGGAACTGGGCGGCTCGGTCCAATGCCTTTACATCGGACCCGGCGAGCACGGCGGCGGCGACGAGCAGGCGCAGATCGTGGCCGACCTGATCACCAAGCGGGTGGACGGCATCGCGGTGTCCCCGGCCAACGCGGCGGCCATTGCCAACGCGCTGTCCGGCGCCAAGGCGGCCAACATCCCGGTCCTGACCTGGGACTCCGACCTGCTCGAACGGGACAAGGGCCTCCGCGTGGCCTACGTGGGAACGCACAACTACGATATCGGCGTGAACCTCGCCAAGCTGGCGCAGCAGGCCAAGCCGCAGGGCGGCACGCTCTGCATCCAGTCCGGGGGCGCCGCCGCGGCCAACCACAACGAGCGTATGCAGGGCATCCGCGACACGCTTTCGGGCAAGAAGAGCGCCGGAGCGCCCGGGGAGCGCCTGGCCGGGCAGAACGGCTGGACGGAAGCGTCCGGCTGCCCGCTTTACACGGACGACGACTTCCCGCGCTCCATCCAGCAGATGGAGGACACGCTTGCCAAGCTGCCCAACCTGGACGCCTTCGTGCCGACAGGCGGCTTTCCCGAGTTCCTGCCGGACGCCTACCGCAACATCGCGTGACGTCTGAAGGACAAGATCGCCTCGGGCAAGCTCGCGCTGGTGGTCGCGGACACGCTGCCGGTGCAGATCGATCTGCTGAAGGAAGGCCTCGCCACCGGCAACGTGGGCCAGCGTCCGTTCGAGATGGGCTACAAGGCCATGTACTTCCTGAAGGACATCAAGGACGGCAAGGCGGCCCCGCAGGACCCGACCTACACCGGCCTGGACGTGTGCACCCCCAAAACCGCCGCGACCTGCATCGGCAGCGGGAGCTGACGGCGGCGATCGCGCCCGGGTAGGAAGCTACGCCGGGCGTGATCGCCATACCGAGCAAGCCCTGTTGATGGCGGCCGGTTTCGACCGCCTGCCGCCCGCGCGCTGCTTCGCCCTTTCCTCAACCGACTTTCGGCCAAGCGCGTGCAGCCGGGCTTGGACTGGGCCGGCCTGCGTCACCGCTTCCGGCACCGAGCAGACGGTAGAGGGCATGGCTACGCTGCTGGTGCCGCGTCATCGCCTCCGCGGCTGCGTCGGGGTCCCGCGCGGCAATCGCGCGGGCGATGCCCGCGTGCTCGTCGTAGCTGAGCAGGTTGGCGCCCTCGACATGGACGCAATCGACCCGGAAACGGGCGAGCCACTCCAGGATCACGCCCGCAGCCGCCTCGAAGATCGCGTTGCCCGTCATGGCGGCGATCGTCCGGTGGAACGCGATGTCGGTTTGGAGGTAGCGGGCGCGGTCGGAGATGGCCCGCTGGTTCTCGGCAAGGGCGGCCATCAAGGTTTGGATGCTTTCGGGACCGGCGGTCTCCGCCGCGCGGCGCGCCATGGCGACCTCCAGGGCGAGGCGGGTCTCCTTCACGTCCTCCACGAACTGGTCGCCCCGGCTCGCCATCCGGCTGACCGCCGCCTCGATCCCGCGCGCGAAGTGCAGCGCCGACGGATCGGCAACCCGGGCACGCCGCCCGTGGTGGATTGCGACCAAGCCGTCCGCTTCAAGCTGCAGCAGCGCCTCGCGCACGGCGGGACGTCCGACGCCGAACGCGCTCATCAACTCCCGCTCCGAAGGCAGGGCTGTGCCCGGCGGGTAATGGCCGTCGCGGATCGCCGCCGCGATCTGGTTGACGACCCCGTGCGACAGCCTGCGGCGCGGGACGGCTTGAAACATAACCAATGAGTCACTGATCATGCCACTTGCGTCAAGCCGGCGATTGGTCAAACCTCGTCAATGAAACGCCCACGGCCCGCGATTCGGGGGACACCCCGACGCCGCGCGGTTGAAAACGGGAGGAAACGGCATGGCTGAGACGCTTCGCGAACGGGCGATGCGGGGGGACACGGTCCGCGGCGCCATGGTGTTCGAGTTCTTCTCGCCCGGCATCGCCCAGATCCTGCGCCTGGCCGGCGCCGAGTTCGCCATGTTCGACATGGAGCACAGCGGACTGGGCTTCGAGACCCTGAAAACCCTCACGGCCACCTGCCGCGGCCTCGGCATCGCTCCCATGGTCCGGGTGCCCCGGGGCGAGTACCACTTCCTCGCCCGCGCCCTGGATGTCGGCGCCCAGGGCGTCATGGTGCCGATGGTCGAAAGCGCGGCGCAGGCCCGGGCGGTCGCGGAGGCTACTCGCTACCCGCCCACGGGCCGGCGCGGCGCGGCCTTCGGCTTCGCCCACGACGACTACGCACCCGGCGACGTCGCGGCCAAGATGCGCGCCCTCGACGCCCGCAACCTCGTCATCGCCCAGATCGAGACCGAGCGCGGCCTGGAGGCCGTGGAGGAGATCGCGGCGACCGAGGGCATCGACGTGCTGTGGGTCGGGCACTTCGACCTCACCAACTTCCTCGGTATCCCCGGCACATTCGACAGCCCGGCCTACCATGACGCCATCGGCCGCGTCTTGGCCGCCGGGCGCCGCAACGGCAAGGGCTTGGGCTTCATGGCGACCGATGCCGACTGGGCTGCGCGCTACCGCGGGCTGGGCTTCAACGTGCTGGCGGCCGGCACCGACCAGGGCGTGCTGATGAACGGCTACCGCGCGATCCTGGCGCCGCTGGCGGAGGCGGGGCAATGAGCGCGGAGATGGGCTTCCACCTGGGCATCTCCCGCGACGTGCTGGACACGACGGGCGAGCCGAGCTTTGGGCGACGTGCCCTGGACGTGCTGGCGGAGCACCCGGCGCTGCGGTGGGAGTACATCCCGGAACACCTGGCCGAGGTGACGCCCGAGGTCGCGGCCCGCTACGACGGCCTTTACGTCAACACGCCGAAAGTGACCCGCGCTTCCGTGGCGCGCGGCGACCGCCGGGTGCGGATCGTGGCGCGCCACGGGGTCGGCTACGACTCGGTGGACGTTCCGGCGCTGACCGAGCGCGGCATCGTCCTCACCAACACGCCGGAGGCGGTGCGCCGCCCCATGGCGGTGGCGGCCCTGACCCTGATCTTCGCGCTCGCCGGGCGGCTGCTCGCCAAGGACCGGCTGGTGCGCGAGAACCGCTGGGCCGAGCGCACGGGTCACATGGGCATCGGGCTGGTCGGCCGCACCCTCGGCGTCGTGGGCGCCGGGGGCATCGGGCGGGAAATCCTGCAACTCGCCCGGCCCTTCTTCGGCCGGATGCTGGCCGCGGATCCCTATGCCGACGAGGGCACCGTGCGCGCGCTGGGGGCCGAGCTGCTGCCCCTCGACGCCCTGCTGCCCGAAGCCGATTTCGTGGTGGTCTGCTGCCTCCTGGACCCGAGCACGTTCCACCTGATCGACGCCGCCCGGCTCCGGCGGATGCGGCCGACCGCCTTTCTCGTCAACATCGCCCGCGGCCCCGTGGTGGACGAGGCGGCGCTGGCCGCGGCGCTGGAGGCGGGCGTCATCGCCGGGGCAGGCCTTGATGTGTTCGAGGAAGAGCCGATCCGACCCGGCAATCCCCTGGCCCGCATGGACAACGTGGTGCTGACGCCCCACGCCCTCGGCTGGACGGACGAATGCTTCCACGACATCGCCGCGACCGGCCTGCGCAGCGTTGTCGATTTCGCCGGAGGCCGCCGCCCGGCCTTCGTGGTCAACCCGGAGGCTTTCGCCGCGGCGGGGCGGCCGTGACCGCCCGCATCCTGGCGCAGAACATCGGCAAGCAGTTTCCCGGCGTGCGGGCGCTCGATGCCGTTTCGCTGGCGGTCGAACCCGGCGAAATCCACGCGCTGCTCGGCGAGAACGGCGCCGGCAAATCGACGCTCGGCAAGATCGTCGCCGGCGTTTACGCCGCCGACACGGGCCAGGTGCTGATCGACGGCGCGGAGATGGGCACGGCCGACGAAGCCGCCGCGGGCCGGCTCGGCATCGGCATCGTGCACCAGGAAGGCTCCCTCGTCGGCCAGCTTTCGATAGCGGAGAACGTGTTCGCCGGGCGCCAGCCCACCGGCCGGTTCGGGCGGATCGACCGCCGCACCATGGCCGAACGGACCCGCGCGCTGCTGGCCGAACTCGGGGTGACGCTGGACCCGGGCCTCAAGGTCGCCCACCTGTCGCCCGCCCAGGCCCAGGTGGTGGAGATCGCCAAGGCCTTGTCGCGCGACCTCAAGGTGCTGATCCTGGACGAGCCCACCGCGGCGCTCACCCTCAACGAGGCCGGGCGCTTGTTCGCCGTGTGCCGGACCCTCGCCGCCCGCGGCGTCGCCATCGTTTACGTGTCGCACCGGCTCGCGGAGATCTTCGCCCTGTGCCACCGCGTCACCGTGCTCAAGGACGGGCGCGTGACGGGAGTGCGCCGGGTTGCCGAGACCAGCCAGGACGAGCTGATCCGGCTCATGGTGGGGCGGGAGGTGCATTTTGCCCGGGACGCCGGGGCGCGCGCCTTTGGCGAGGTCAAGCTGGAGGCGCGGGGCATCGCGGCGGTGCCCTTCGTGCGCGGGGCGAGCTTCACGGTGCGGGCGGGGGAGATCGTCTGCCTCGCCGGGCTGGTCGGCGCCGGGCGCTCGGAAGCCTGCGAGGCCGTGTTCGGGGCGCGGTCCTTGGACGCCGGTGAGGTGCTGGTGCGCGGCCGGCCCGTGCGCTTCGGCGGCCCTTGGGACGCCATGGCGGCGGGGATCGGCATGGTGCCGGAAAGCCGCAAGGACGCGGGCCTGTTCCTCGGCATGGACGTGGCGGCCAACGTGTGCGCCGCCGTGCTGGGCAAGGTGTCCCCGTCCGGGCGGGTGTCGGCGGCGTGGGCGGACGCGCTCGCCGCCCGGTTCGTCCGCGACCTCCGGATCGCGACGCCCTCCGTCCGGCGTGCCGTCGGCGACCTGTCCGGCGGCAACCAGCAGAAGGTGCTGCTCGCCAAGTGGCTCGCCATGGAGCCGGACGTGCTGATCGTGGACGAGCCGACGCGCGGCGTGGACGTGGGCGCGCGGTCGGAGATCTACCGCCTGCTGCGCGGATTGGCGGGCCAGGGCATGGCCCTGCTCGTGGTGTCCTCCGACCTGCCGGAAGTGCTCACCTTGGCCGACCGGGTGGTGGTCATGGCGGACGGGAGCACGGTGGGCGAGATCGACGGCGATGCGGCGGACGAGGAAGCGGTGCTGCGCCTCGCCACGCGCCACACCCAGGTTGATGCCGTGCCCGTCCTGGCTCCCGCGGCGTGAAGCCCAGGCCCGTGAGCAACGTCGCCCTCAAAGAAAGCCCCGCTGCCGGCCCGGCGCCGGGTCCGTCCCCGGTCCGGGCAGGCGCGTTGCCGCGCCGGGTGCTGCTGCGGCTCGCGGACTCGCGCCCGTTGATGCTGTTCGTGCTGGTGGTGGTCCTGGTCACCGCGATGTCGGCCGCCTACCCCAACAATTTCCCGACCCGGTTCAACGTTTCCGCCGTTTTGCTCAACGCCGCGCAGAACGCGATCCTGGTCACGGGCATGATGCTGCTCATGGTGGCCGGCGGGTTCGACCTGTCCATCGGCTCGACGCTGGCGTTGTCGGGCGTCTGGGCCGGCGTCGTGGTGGGCCATTGGGAGTGGCCGGCGGAGGCCGGGCTGCTCGTCGGGCTTGCGGTCGGCGCCGCCGCCGGGCTGGTCAACGGCCTGATCGTGACCCGGCTCGGCATCAACGCCCTGATCGCCACGCTGGCGACGCTCACCATCTACCGCGGCCTCACCTACCTCACGGCGGGGACGGGCGTGACCCCCATCGACGACGCCTTCAAGGCGTATGGCCAAAGCACGTTCCTCGGCCTCCAGATGCCGTTCTGGGTCATGCTGGCGGTGGTGGCGCTGGGCGCGTGGGCGCTGGCCGAAACCCGGTTCTTCCGCCAGTACTACTTCATCGGGGGCAACGCCCGGGCGGCCAAGCTGTCGGGCATCCGCGTCGAGCGGCTGACGCTGATCGGCTTCGTCATCATGGGCCTGCTCGCTGGGCTGGCCGGGGTGCTGGGCGCGTCCCGGCTCAACTCGGCCGTGGTGAGCGCCGGCATCAACGTCGAGCTGTCCGTGATCACCGCGACCGTGCTCGGCGGCGCCAGCCTGAAGGGCGGGGAAGGCACGGTGATCGGCGGCGTGCTGGGCGTGCTGTTCATCGCGCTGGTGCAGAACGCCATGATCATCAACGGCATCGGCATCTTCTGGCAGAACATCATCGTCGGCCTCGTCCTGCTGCTCGGCGTGTCGCTCGACCGCTTCAAGCAGGCGCATCGCGGGTGAAAACCGCGGCGGGGACACAACCAGACCGGAACGGTCGAGCGGGAGGAACGCGCATGAGGTTTACGACGAGGTTGGCCCTGTTGGGCCTCCTGCTGGGCGCCGCGGTGCCGGCCTTGGCCCAGGAATCGAACTTCGGCCCCCGGGACGCCAAGGAGACCTATTACTGGGTGTCCAACAAGGCCAACCTGCCGTTGTTCGTGCAATACGACTACGTCGGCATGAAGCGCGTCGCCGAGGAACTCAAGGTCCAGGTCCGCGTCGCCGGCCCCACGGACTTCGACATCCCCGGCTTCATCGCGGCCGTCGAGCAGGTCTGCGCCCAGAAGCCCGCCGGGGTGTCGGTCGTCGGCGGCTGGGACCCGTCGCTGACGGAGGCCATCAACAAGTGCGTGGAGATGGGGGTGCCGACCGTGGTGGACGACGGCGACCTGCCGCTGTCCAAGCGCCTGTCCTACATCGGCACCAACTGGACCAAGATCGGCGAGGCCCAGGCCCGGGCGATGATGGCGAAGCTGCCCGGCGGCGGCAAGCTCGCCATGACCTCCATCATCAACGCCGACAACATGCGCGAGGCGGTGCGCGGCTTCACCGCCTACGTCGAGGCCAACGGCAAGGGTAAATACAAGATCGTCGCCAGCGAGGACGACAACGGCGACGCTGCCAAGGCGGCCCAGGTCACGTCCGCCTTGCTCGCGGCCAATCCCGACATCGCGGGGATCGCCGGGTTCGATTCGGAGTCCGGCGCCGGCATCGTCCGCGCGCTGCAGGAGGGGGGCAAGAAGCCGGGCGAGGTGGTCGTGACCGCGATGGAGCAGACTCCGGACTTCTTCAAGACCGCCCGGGATGGCTGGGCGGAGGGCATTGTGGTGCAGAACCGGGAGCTGTTCATCTACTACGCCGTCAAGACGCTATACGACTACAACCACAACGGCCTGAAGACCTCCGGCCTCACCGGCGCCAACGGCGGCGTGCCGGTGCCGCCGAGCGTCGATACGGGGGTGCTCGTCGTCAACAAGGCCAACGTCGGCAAGGTGCTGACCGCCCTCAACGTCAAGTGACGCAAGCGGGCCGGGGAGAAGCGCGATGGGCGACCGGGTGCGGGTGGGGTTGATCGGCTGCGGCTTCTATGCCCAGAACCACCTGCACGCTTGGCGCGACCTCCGTGCCGCGGGCGCGGACCTCGTGGGCGTTTGCGACATGGACGGCGCGAAGGCGAAGGCCGCGGGCGAGGCGTTCGGCGCGCCGTGGTTCACCGACCCGGCCGCGCTGATCGATGGGGCCAAGCCGGACCTCCTGGACATCACGACCCGGATGGACAGCCACCGCGCGCTGGCGCAACTCGCCGCGGGGCGCGGTGTCGCGGCCGTGGTGCAGAAGCCGTTCGCGCCGAGCTATGACGATTGCGTCGCCGCCGTGGAAACCGCCCGGCGTCACGGCACCTTCCTCGCGGTGCACGAGAACTTCCGCTTCCAAACCCCCATGCGCCGGGTGGCGGCGGTGCTCGCTTCCGGCGCCATCGGCGAGCCGAGCTGGGCGCGCCTGTCCTTCCGCACCGGCTTCGACGTGTACCGGACGCAGCCCTACTTCTATGACGAGGATCGCCTCGTCATCCTGGACCTCGGCATCCACCTGCTGGACCTCGCCCGCGTGTTCCTCGGCGAGGTCGAGCGTGTGACCTGCGAAACCCAGCGCCGCAATCCCAAGGTGCGGGCGGAAGACACGGCGACCGTCATGCTGCGCCACGTTTCGGGGGCGGTTTCCGTCGTGGAGTGCAGCTACGAAAGCCGCCGCATCCCGGACCCGTTCCCGGAAACCCTGCTGGAGATCGAGGGCAGTGCCGGCTCGGTCGTCGTTGGCCGGGGCGAACGCATGACCGTGACGAGCCAGGGCCTGTCCTGGGACGAGGCCATCGGCGGCCCGCTGCTGTCCTGGACCTCCCGGCCCTGGCACGTTTCGCAGGAGGCCGTGCTGCACGCGAACGCGCACATGCTGGAAAGCCTGAAGGCGGGTCGCCCGGCCGCGACCTCGGGCGAGGATAACCTGAAAACCTACGCCCTCGTGGACGCCGCTTACGAGGCCGCCGCAACCGGACGGGCGGTGCGGCCCAGGGCGTGGTCGCCGCCCGAGGGAGAGGGTCAGCATGGATGACGGGCCGACGCCGCGTTCCCGAAGCCCCGCGCCGGCCTGCGCGCATTCCAGTGCTACCCGGGAATCCTGTTCGGCTCCGTCGCTCGCTCGATCAAGATGAGCCCGCCGGCCACAACCAAGCCGATGCCGATCCAAGTCGCCCACGACGGAAAACTGCCGGACACGAGAACCCCGAAGATGGTTGTCCCCACCAACTCAAAGTAGATCAGCGGCGAAAGGGCTGACGCTTCGGCAAGACGGAACGCTCCGATCACGAGCAGGTGGCTGACTGCGGCGACAAGTCCCATGAGCAAGATCAGGATGAAGGATCCTGAGCTGGGAAGGCTCCAGTGCGACAGGGCAGGCAGGAGGAGCAGAAGACCTCCGGATAGATACTGGAGGGCCAACGTAGCCAAAGGCGGGCTTGCCCGCGCCACCGCTCGCGTGATGACGATGTAGCAGGACATGCAGGCACCGGCACCAAGGGCGAATGCCATGCCCAAGTCCATCGAAACGCCTGGCCTGGCGACGATCAAGGCTCCCGCAAACCCAACAGCCACGGCCACGATGCGCCTTGCGGTCAGCTTTTCCTTGAGGAACAAAGCCGAAAGCAACGTGGCAAGGATCGGAGCCACGAAGTAAGCTCCCAACGCGTCAGCGAGGGGAACACGGGCAATCGCGAGGTAATAGAAGCCAATTGCCGCGGTCAGGAAGACCGCACGCAGCAACTGTGCCGGCATCTGCCCAAGCGTGACCTGGCCGCTTCCCCTTGTCAGGAGCAGGGCTGGAACGACGAAGGCCGAACCGGCGGCATACCGCGCCCAGCTCAGGAAGAAGGGGGAAAGGTCGGCGCTGAGGTATTTGCCGATCCCATCCGCACACGGGACGATCAGCATCGCCACCGTCATGAGGACGGCCCCAAGTGCGCGACGCGATCCAGCGTTGGCGGCATCCCGGGCGGTTGGTCGCCGGACGAGGATCGGAGGCATGAGAAACACTGCGCTCACGAGACCGCGGTCTGCAAGCGGCCCGCAAGCGGCGGTGGGAAGGGACGCGACAGATCATAGGGGAGCCAAGGTGGACGCAAGCCTGCTAAGAACGCTGTACGGCACGGACGAGCCGCCGGCTGAGCGCCGCCGGTTCCAGGCCGGCCCGCTTTGCGTGGAGTTCGAGGCGGGCAACCTGCGGCGCCTTTGCTTCGGCGGCGTGGAGGTGCTGCGCGGCATCGCGTTCTTGGTGCGGGACACCGGATGGGGCACCTACAGCGCGGCGATCACCGATCTCGACGCACGGGAAGAACCCGGCCTGTTCAGCATCCGGTATCGGGCGACCTGCTGCGGCCCCGAAGGCACGTTCGCCTACCAAGCCCGGATCGAGGGCCGCGCGTCCGGCGCGCTGCTGTTCGCGTGCGGAGGGGCGCCGGCGGAGGACTTCCCCGCCAACCGGGTCGGCTTCGTCGTGCTGCACCCCATTGAAGGCGTCGCCGGCCAGCCGATGGAGGTCGAACACGCCGACGGACGCCGGGAAACCGTCACCTTGCCGGAAGCCGTTGCCCCGGACCAGCCGATTTTCGACATCCGTGCGCTCACCCACGAGGCCGCACCAGGGCTGCGGGTGCGGGTCGAAATGGAGGGCGACGCTTTCGAAATGGAGGACCAGCGCAACTGGACCGACGCCTCGTTCAAGACCTATGTCCGCCCGCTGGCCAAGCCGCGGCCCTTCGTCATCCCCATGGGGGAGAAGCAGGTGCAATCGGTGGCGGTCAGCATCGAAGGGCCGCTGCCCGCGCCGGCCCTGGGACGGTCAGCCGTGCCTGTTCTTTCGCTTGGCGGTCCCCGCGGGACCATACCGGGCATCGGGCTTGCGGCGGCAACCGGCGACCTTCCCGAAGCAGCAGAGGCCGCCGCAGCCGTGCGGCAGATCGGGCCGCAGCACCTCGTGTTC
>CALMAB010000676.1:23273-24034 GCA_937858325.1 uncultured Acetobacteraceae bacterium | reverse complement strand
GTCGAGCAGGCCCTGGTCGTGCGAGAGAACGAGGGCCGCGCCGGGAAAGCGGGCGAGCCAGCCCTCCAGCCACAGCGTCGCTTCAAGGGCGAGGTGGTTGGGCGGCTCGTCCAGCAGCAGCAGGGCGGGGGCGGAGAACAGCACGGTGGCCAGCGCCACCCTCATGCGCCAGCCGCCGGAGAACGAGTCCAGCGGGCGGCCCTGCGCCTCCGCGTCGAAGCCCAGCCCGGCCAGGATGATGGCGGCGCGGGCCGGGGCAGCGTCGGCGCCGATGGTGTGCAAGCGCTCGAACACCGCGGCCACTTGGTCGGGCGGCAGCTCGCCGCGCTCGGCACGCTCCGCCTCGGCCAGGAGCGCCAGGCGCTCGGGGTCGCCTTCCAGCACGGTGTCGAGCAAGGTGGCGGGGCCGGAGGGCGCTTGCTGCTTCACCTGGGCCATGCGGGCGCGGGTGGACAGGCGGATGTCGCCGCCATCCACCGTGATGTCGCCGGCGATGGCTTTCAGAAGCGTGGACTTGCCGGCGCCGTTGCGCCCCACGAGGCCGATGCGGCGCCCGGCGTCCACGGCCAGGTCGGCGCCGTCCAGGAGGGTGCGGCCCCCCATGCGCAACGTCACGCCGGTGCAGGTCAGGAGGCTCATGCGCGGGGTTGTGCCGCATTGCAGCAAAACAGTCCAGGGTTGCCAGCGCGCGCCGGGCGCGGGAGGGTGTCGGCATGACCTGGTCCATCCTCGCGCGGGACAGCGCCAACGGCGCGCTGGGC
>CALMAB010000676.1:0-23263 GCA_937858325.1 uncultured Acetobacteraceae bacterium | reverse complement strand
CTCATGCTGGGGGTTGTGCCGCATCGCAGCAAAACAGTCCAGGGTAGAATCACGTTCTGATCTAAATTCTGGCTCTTGAATGTTGCTGACCACAGCTTCAAAAGGAGGTTCACATGCTGATTTTGATGCTTGTGGAAAGAGGCAGCTTTAAGACTTATGCAAAGATTGATGTTTATGCATTTAAGATTGGAGATTTTTTCGGAGAGCGAGTCGCTTGTCCATGTTAGAGCTTCTAAAAGACTTACCAAAAGCAGTTCTTTATATGACTTTGGGTGCCGCCTTGGGAATGTATGGTGCGGGCTACTATACTGCATTTCAGGCAAGGAAAGCTGGTTTTGAGGCTGAGTTCAGTGACTACGGTCGTCTGAAGAAAATCTCTAGACCTGAGTCCCTTGCAGTTAAAAACTGTCGTGAACTAAGAATTGCCTACGATGTTGGGCAGCAAGCACTTGTTGAGCAGATGCGCACATTTGCTAATAGAAGGTTGTCTGATAATCAATCCCTTGTTGATGTCTTGAGATTATATCCCGCCGCTAGGCAACGTGACGAAGAAAAGAATCAGACTGCGTCAAGCTACTCATCGTCTTCGACTATATTGTCAAACTCGGAAGAAATCCGCCGTGACATAACGGCAGTTGAAAATGCAGAGCAGGGCGCGCGCAAAGACCTTGAAGTCGAATACAACAACTTGTCACGCTTTTGCATCCAGAGCTTTGAAAATCAGCAATGACTTTGAAGCTCTGTATTCTGGGCTTCCTGCTATCAGCAGGTCTCCCGTTCCCCGTCCTTGCCCAGCCGTCCACCCTGACCATCGGGTTGCGGGAGGACCCGGACGTGCTGGACCCGACGCTCGGCTCCGCCTTTGTCAGCCGGATCGTTTATGCGTCCCTGTGCGACAAGCTGATCGACATCGACGCCGGGCTGAACCTCGTGCCGCAGCTGGCGGTGTCCTGGGAGTACGAGGACCCGACGCACCTCGTGCTGCACCTGCGCCCCGGCGTCGTGTTCCACGACGGCGAGCCGTTCAACGCGGAGGCGGTGCGCTACAAGATCCATCGCGACCAAACGATCAAAGGCAGCATGAGGGCCGGCGAGGTGAACGCCATCGCCGCCGTCGAGGTGGTGGACCCGTTGACGGTGCGCCTGGTGCTGAAAGCGCCTTCCAGCCCGCTGCTGTCGCAGTTGGCGGACCGGGCGGGGATCATGATCTCGCCCAAGGCGGCGGAGGCCGGGGATTTCGGCAACCACCCGGTCTGCGCCGGGCCGTATGCGTTCGAGAGCCGGGTGGCGCAGGACAGCATCGTGCTGCGGCGGTTCGCCCGGCACTGGGACGCGGCGAATTACCACTTCGACCGGGTCGTGTTCCGGCCGCTGCCGAACTCGGCGGTGCGGCTGGCGAACCTGCAGGCGGGAAGCCTCGACCTTGTCGAGTATGTCCTGCCGAGCGACGTGGAGGCGGTGCAGCGCGACCCGAAGCTCAAGATCGCGATCGGCGACGGCCTGACCTACCAGGGCATCACCCTCAACACGGACAACGGCCCGGCCGCCGACACGGCGCTGGGGCGGAACAGGCTGGTGCGGCAGGCGTTCGAGCGGGCCATCGACCGGGATGCGGTGAACCAGGTCGTCTATGGCGGACTGTTCTCACCCACCGCGCAGGCCAACCCGCCGGGATCGCCGTTCTTCGTGCCGGCGGTGCAGCCGCCACCGCGTGACCTGGATCGGGCGCGGGCCTTGCTGAAAGAAGCCGGGGTCACGCCGCCGGTGCCGGTCACGCTGACGCTGCCCAACAGCCCCGACGTGCAGCAGGTGGCGGAGGTGGTCCAGGCAATGGTGGCGGAGGCCGGCTTCGACCTCAAGCTGCGGGTGATGGAGTTCGCGTCGTCGTTGCAGGCCGGGTACGGCGGGGAGTTCCAGGCCTACCTGATCGGCTGGTCCGGCCGGTCGGACCCGGACGGCAACGTGTGGCAGCAGCTGCACACCGGCGGCACCTTCAACTACGGCCACTGGAGCAGCCCGGCGGCGGACGCGCTGATGGACCAGGCACGTATCCCGTCCGACGTGGCGGAGCGCCGGGCGCTGTATGCCAAGCTGTGGGAGGTGGAGCGGGCGGACCTGCCGCTGGTCTATCTTTGGACGGCGAAGAACGTGGTGGGGATGAAGCGCGGGCTGGAGGGCTTCGTGCAGGTGCCGGACGGGCTGATCCGGCTGCGCGGGGTGACGCTGGGGCACTAGGGGGAACAAGGCCATGCCGATTGATGCCAGTGGCCCCTTGCTTCCATTGTTTCCGCGTCATTGCGAGGAGCGCGGCGACGCGGCGGTCCAGGGGACGAATGCCGTGCTGGCGGCTCCCGGATTGCCGCGCCGCAAGGGCGGCTCGCAATGACGACAAGGGGCGATGCAACCGGCTTCCCACGGCGGCGCGCACCCGCGCGCGAGTGATCTGTCGGCAACGGGCCTGGTCGCGTTGACCGCAGCGTGATGGGCACCGGGGCGCGACACGCGGAACGCAGGCGCGGCCGGCACGTAGGCAGCGACGGCAGTTGCCGCCCGACCCACCCAACCAGGAACCACGCCGATGGCCGACCGCCCCAACATGCAGGACCCGCGCACCCAGTATCCGCGCCCGCCCTTTCCGCGCCAGCCGCAGCCCGTCCCCGGCCTGGCCGCCAAGATGGACCCGGTGCCCGACCACGGGGAACACAGCTACCAAGGCAGCGGCAAGCTGCTGGGCCGCAAGGCCCTGGTCACCGGCGGCGACTCCGGCATCGGCCGCGCCGCCGCCATCGCCTTTGCGCGGGAAGGCGCCGATGTGGCGATCTCCTATCTCGGCAGCGAGGAGGCCGACGCGAAGGAGGTGGTCGCGCTGATCGAAGCGGCCGGCCGCAAGGCCGTGGCGTTGCCCGGCGACGTCACGGACGAGGCCTGGTGCCGCCAGATGGTGGCCGACACCGTGGACAAGCTCGGCGGCCTCGACATCCTGGTGATCAACGCCGGGCACCAGCAAAGCCGCGAGTCGATCGACAAGGTCACGTCGAAGGACTTCGACACCACCATGAAGACCAATCTCTACGCCATGCACTGGATCACGCAGGAAGCCGTGCCGCACCTGCCGCCGGGGGCCGCGATCATCACCACCGCGTCCGTCCAGGCGTATGACCCGTCGGGCACCCTGCTGGACTACGCCACGACAAAGGCGGGCATCGTCGCCTACACCAAGGCGCTGTCCAAGCAGTTGCTGGAAAAGGGCATCCGGGCCAACGTCGTGGCGCCCGGCCCGTTCTGGACGGCGCTGCAGGCCAGCGGCGGCCAGCCGCCGGAAAAGGTGGAAAAGTTCGGAGAGCAGAGCGCGTTCGGGCGCCCGGGCCAGCCCGTGGAGATCGCGCCCGTTTATGTCCTCCTCGCCTCGCAGGAGGCCAGCTACATCAGCGGCGAGGTGTACGGCGTCACCGGGGGCGCAGGCGTGGCCTGATGCAGGACGGCGCCGGGCCGGACGCGCCACCCGGCCCGCCCGCCTGGTGGCAGGCCGGCGCAATCTACCAGATCTACCCCCGTTCCTTCCAGGACTCGAACGGCGACGGCGTCGGCGACCTAGCGGGGATCACCGCCCGCCTCGACTACCTCGCGGAGCTGGGCGTGGACGCTGTCTGGATTTCGCCGGTTTACCCCTCGCCCATGGCCGACTTCGGCTACGACGTGTCCGACCACTGCGGCATCGACCCGCGTTTCGGCACCCTCGCCGACTTCGACGCCATGCTGGCGGCCGCGCATGCGCGCAACCTCAAGGTCATCCTGGACTACGTGCCGAACCACAGCTCGGACCGGCACCCCTGGTTCGTGCAGAGCCGGTCCGGCCGCGACGACCCCAAGCGGGACTGGTACGTGTGGCGGGACGGCAAGCCCGGCGGTGATCCGCCCTCCAACTGGCTCAGCGAGTTCGGCGGCCCGGCCTGGACCCGGGACGAGGCGACGGACCAGTGGTACTACCACGCCTACCTCCCCAGCCAGCCCGACCTGAACTGGCGCAACCCCCAGCTCCGGCAAGCCATGCTCGACGTGCTGCGGTTCTGGTGGGATCGTGGGGTGGACGGGTTCCGGGTCGATGCGGTCCACCACCTGTTCGAGGACGAGGCGCTGCGCGACAACCCGCCCAACCCGGACTGGCGCCCCGGCATGTCCCCGGCCCGGCGCGTGAACCGCGTCCACACCATGGACCAGCCGGAGGTGCAGGACGCGGTGGCGGCGATGCGCCGGGTCGCGGACGAGTATGGGGGTCAGGCAGACGGGAGCCGGGTGCTGATCGGGGAAGCTTACCTACCGATCCCCCGCATGATGGCCTATTACGGGCGCGCGGACGCGCCCGGCTTCCAGTTGCCGTTCAACTTCCACCTGATCTTCACGCCCTGGATCCCGGCCGCCATCGCCGCGCTGATCGGGCAGTACGAGGCGGCGCTGCCCCCCGGCGGCTGGCCGAACTGGGTTCTGGGCAACCATGACCGGTCCCGCGTGGCCAGCCGCATCGGCCCGGCCCAGGCCCGCGTGGCCGCCGTCCTGCTGCTGACCCTACGCGGCACGCCGACCATCTACCAGGGCGAGGAGATCGGCATGGTTGACGTGCCGATCCCGCCCGCGCTGGTGCAGGACCCGTGGGAGCGCCGTGTGCCCGGCCTGGGGCTGGGCCGCGATCCCGTGCGCACCCCCATGCCCTGGCAGGACGGCCCAAAGGGCGGCTTCACCACCGGCGAGCCGTGGCTGCCGCTCGGCCCGGCGGGGACCGGCATCACCGTGGCCGAGCAGGAGCGCGACACGCGCTCGCTGCTGGCGCTTTACCGGGCCTTGCTGCGCCTGCGCCGGGCGGAGCCGGCCTTGTCGGCCGGGTCCATCGGCAACGTCCGCGCGTCCGGGTCCGTGCTGTCCTTTCAACGCCAGCTCGGAGCGCGCACCCTGCTCGTGGCGCTCAATCTCGGGAACGAGCCGCAGGAATGCACAATGCACGGCGCCGGCGGCCGCCTTCTCCTGTCCAGCACGCTTGACGGGCAGGCGGGCCGTCACGTGAGCGACGCTTTCCGCCTCGGGCCGAACGAGGGCGCTGTGGTGGCGTTGGAGGAACGGAGCGGCGGGGCGGCGGAGGCACCGCTCACACCGCCTTCGGCAGACCACCGCTGAGCGCATCCGCGGCGTCGAGGCCATGCCGCACGTGCTCGTCCTTGAGCGGAAGCGCCGCAACAAGGTACTGGTGTGCCTGCTTTCCCGGATGCCCCCGTGTTCCGGTCGCGCGAGGGCCGGCGGTTTGCAAGATGAGAAAGGCGGCGAGTAGTATCAGCGGCCTTTTGCACCCATCGTTTCTGCGTCACTGCGAGGAGCGCAGCGACGCGGCGATCCACGAGCTGTGGCGCTTCTTGAAGCTGCGGCGGCGCAGAGACCTGAACAACATTGTGGAGCAGGACCACCGGCGCAGCGAAACCGGAGGTTTGTGCTGGACCAAACGGCTGGTCCGGCCAGGCCTTGGCTTCGGCGGCTTGGACACCACGAAACGGGCGCTGGCCGGCGACGAGGCAATGGCGATGATCAGGTTGTCATTGCGAGCCGCCTTGGCGGCATGGCGATCCAGAAATCGCCAGCGCTGCGCTTGCCCTCTGGATTGCCGCGTCGCTGCGCTCCTCGCAATGACGTGGGAACGGTGGAAGCCAACGGCCGCTGAATAGGATCAGAGAGTGGATCAGAACCCCGCCCAGAATGTGTTGCGATGTAGCAACACTTTGAGCGCGCTTCCCAAGTGCGTGTTCTGCCGCTTGCACACCCGGCCTCGGCGGTCCATGTTGCACTGCACAAGAGATGGAAGCGTCCTTCGGTGAAGCCGGGCCAAGCCCGTTGCAGGAAGGACAAGCAGATGTACCAAGACGAGTTGCGCCGTGAAGCGAAGCTGATCGTGCAGGGCCGGCAGGCGTGGGTCCGTGACCTCGCCAGCTTGTGGTCCCGCCTGGTGGCCCGGCTCGGCATCGGAGCCACAAAGCCGTCGGCCAAGGACCTGCGACTGCACTGACCTCGCGTGGACGTCCCAAGCTGCCTTTCCCTCCACCGTCGCAGTGTCAAAAGCTTGGCTTGGGAAATCACCGGAAATAACGCCTCACGAACTTTGAACAAACCGTACTCGGAATGCTCGTTGGCCAAGCGAACAAGAGCCATTGGGGAGGAGTTCCAGACGACAAGCAGGGAAGCCCTCATGAACACGCGAACCGCCTTCTTTCCGCACCCTCGGCACGTCGGCCTGTTGGCTGCGTTCAGGATCAAGCTCGGCGAACTCCGCCGGGGATGGCAGCAGGCGCAGGCGCAACGCCGAACGGTCGCGCGCACCACGCAGGAACTGTCTGGCTGCACCGACCGTGAGCTTGCAGAAATCGGCCTCGGCCGCGGCGACATTCCCGACGTGGCCCGGGGCTTGTTCGGCCGGGCGTGATCCAGGACCGAAGGCGGCGCCAACGAGACCACCTTCGGCTCCGCGCTGCGCGGCGAACCGCGGACCCTGGCCGTGGCGCAGGCGATGCCTGCGGACGTGCCGGACGTGCCCGGCGGCAGCCGGCAGGATCCGATGCCCACCGCCTGACACGCGGCAAACACCAACCCCGAAAGGCCTATCCGATGCGACCCGAAAAAATCCGCGGCAACGTGTTCGTGGCCAACCTGCCCCGCGGCTTCACCGATGCCCAGTTCGCGGAAGCGTTCGATGCTTACGGCATCGTGCTGAGCGCCCACCTCGCGCGTGACCCGGCCACAGGCGAGACGCTCGGCCATGGCCTCGTCCAGCTCGCACCGGACCGGGCCGTGGAGGAAGCGGTGGCTGGCGTGAACGAGACGGGGATCGCGGGGCGGCGCATCGAAGCGCGCCGGGCCGACCCAGACATGGGGATCAGCCCGCCGGCCCCGCCGCGCCACCGCATGGACCGCCCGCGGACGTTTGGGAGCGCCGCCTCCGCGCCGGACCACCGCAGGCCGCTGCTGGTGTCCGGGCAAGCGACGGTCCAGCGTCGGCACACCCTGCCCCTTGCGGGACGCTGAGCGTCGGATGGCAGGCCTTGAAATGGCCGCTTGATCGGCGGCCTGTCAGGCTGCCGCATGCAACGCTTGCAGCGAATGCGGACAGTTGGGGGCCAGGTTCCTTCAACGCTGGCGGTGGGGTGGCGCGGCAACCCCACTGAACCACGCAGCAACGCTTCGACGAGAGAAGGTGGCCGGGGTTTGAGACCCGGGCCAAGTTTGGGAGGAAGCGGCCGCTGGCATCACCGCCCCGGAACCCAACAAGCGCCTCCGGTGTCCGGGAGGGCGGCCCCCGTCACCCGGCGCCTGCCTCGGTCACGCGTGGAAAAGGTCAAAGGGCGTGAACTCGCCTGGCTCTTATTGGGTTCCGGGGTGGTGAGGTCGGAACCATGGCGCGGGGCTGAGGACAGCTGGCACGAAGGCGGGAACGGGAGTAGCTGACCGGCTCGCGCGAGGAGCTTGCGTCATGGCTGTACCCGACTTGGTCAACCTGTCCGGCCCGATGGACGACGCGAAGTGTTTCGCCTTTGTGCGCCAGCACCGTTGGCCAGAGGGCATCCGGTGTCCTGCCTGCGACAACGATGCAGTAATCCGGGACGGATGCGACGACACGCAGCCCTGCCGGCAGCGCTATCGCTGCAAGGCCTGCCGCGGACGCTTCGACGACCTGACCGCCACGATGCTGGCCGGGCATCATCAGCCGCTGTGCGTATGGGTGCTGTGCCTCTACCTCATGGGCCTGAACCTCTCAAATCGGCAGATCGGCCTGGAGCTGGGCTTGGATGCTTCGGACACGCAGGCGATGACGGAACAGCTGCGTCGCGGGCTGATTGCCAAGATGCCGGCGGTGGAACTGACAGGCACGGTGGAGATCGACGAGGTCTACGTGGTGGCCGGGCACAAGGGCCAGCCAGAAGAAGTGGCCAAAAAGGGCGGCTCGGGCGCTGCCGCAGGCTGGCAGGCACGCCGGGCCGCGGCACGCTGGAGAAGGACAAGCCGCTGATCCTCGGCCTGATCCAACGCGGCGGAAAGGTGGTGCTGCACATGCTGGCCAACGTGCAGCAGAGGACGATCAAGCCGATCATCACCGCCGCTGTTACCCCGGGCACTCTGATCCACACGGATGAATACAGCATCTACGCCCGCCTGCCGGCTTGGGGCTACGGGCACAAAATGGTCTGCCACGGGCGTGGCGAATACGCCCGCGACGAAGATGGGGACGGGTTCTGCGAGGTCCATGTCAACACCATCGAGGGTTTTTGGTCGCTCCTACGATCTTGGCTCCGCCCGCACCGCGGCATCTCGCAAGACAAGCTGCCGCTCTACCTCGGCTTCTTCCAGTTCGTGCATAACGCTCGCCGACGCGGCAAAGCCCTGCTCGGCACCCTCATCGCCGACCTGGTGGCGTGATGAACTTCTCACCACCCCGGAACCCAATAAGAGCCTCCGAGGTTTGGTATCGCCCCTTCACTCCGCAAGGGCAATCTCAGCAGTGCCGGGCCGACGACCGGTTGAGGACGGGCAACGCCCCGGCGCATGGTCGGCGCACGTCCATGTTCTTTCCGGCGTTGACGGGAGAACTTCGATCGGCTTACGTTTGGCAGTAATCACCTCGACCAATAAAGAAGCGGCAGCGTAAAACGTCTCAAAAGGGAGGCAAAGGTGAAACTGAGCAAGATCAAGCGCGCCGGGATGGCGTGCGGCTTGGCGGTGGCTTGCGTGGCCTGGGCCGGGGCGGCGCGAGCGGCGTTTGGCGACGACCCGAGCCAACCGCCGGGTGAAGTGGACGGGCAGGCGCTGCTGCGCGCGGACGAGAAGCCGAACGACTGGTTGATGTACCACCAATCCTACAAGGCCCACCACTTCAGCGCCCTTGACCAGATCAACACAACCAACGTCAAGGACCTCAGGGTCGCTTGGCTCCACACCCCGAACGGCGGCAAGCGGGGCATCCAGTCCTTTCCGTTGGTGGTGAACGGGATCATCTACTACACGGCCGCCAGCAGCCAGGTCTGGGCTTTGGACGGCGCCACGGGCGCCTTTTTGTGGAAGTTCGAGCCGAAGCTCGACGATGACCGCGCCCAAGGCACGATCTTCAACCCGTACAACCGCGGGATCGCGGCGGCCTATGGCAACATCTACGTCGGCACCGCCGACGGCCGGGTGATCGCCATCGACGCCAAGACCGGCAAGGAGGTTTGGGACACGCAGGTCGTGGGCACCGAGGAAAGCAACAAGGGCTTCACGGGCGCCCCGCTGGTCGTCAAGGACAAGCTCATCATCGGCGCCAACGGCGGCGAGTATTCCGGCTGCTGCGGCCCGATCTACGGGATCGACGCGCGCACGGGCAAGGTCGCCTGGCAGTTCGACACGGTGGGCGGCGATGAACGCTCGCGCGCGAGCTGGGGCAATGACAGCTGGAAGCACGGCGGCGGCGGCGGCTGGATGGTCGGCGGTTACGACACCGTGACCGACACCGTGTATTGGGGCACGGCGAACCCCTCGCCCGACTACGACTGGGGCGGGGCGAACTGGAAGACCGAGGGCGCGCGGCCGGGCGAGAACCTTTACACCTCGGGCGTCGTGGCGATCGACCCGAACACCGGCAAGCTCAAGTCCTACTTCCAGGAACTTCCCCACGATGCCTGGGATTTCGACGGCGCCGTGGGCGAGTTCGTCATGGTCGAACGCGACGGGAAGAACTACGTCGTGCATCCGAACAAAGGCGGCTATGTTTACGTTTACAACCGCGACGTGAACAACACGCCGCTGAAGATCGAGAATGTCTGGCACCTCGGCAAGACGTCGAACTTCGTCAAAAACGTCGATCCCAAGACCGGCGAGCTGATCGGCCGCCGCGACCTCAACGTCGGGATGAACAAGGCCGTTTGCCCGGCCATCGACGGCGCGATCAGCTGGAACGCGGGCAGCTACGACCCCGACCGGAACCTTTACTACAAGGCCGGCATGGAGTTCTGCGCCGACATCGACCTGCAGAAGGTGGACGCGCCCACCTCGGCGCAGCTGCACCTCGGGGCCAGCTACAGCTTCATCGCACCGCCCGGCCACGACAAGGCGTTTGGCCACGTTTCGGCCCGCGACCCCATCAGCGGCCAGGCGGCCTGGGAAGTCGAATACAAGTATCCGCCGCTGGCGAGCCTGCTCGGGACCAAGGGCGGCTTGGTGTTCGTGCCCGGCGCCGATGGGTGGTTCGACACGCTCGACGCCAAGACCGGCCAGAAGCTCTGGTCGCACAACAACGGCCTCGGCCACCACGGCGGCGTGATCTCCTACAAGGTCGGCGAGAAGCAGTACGTCGCCGTGGTCACCGGCTGGGGCAGCCACGTGTCCGGAGACTACAAGGTGCTGTTCGGGGAACCCTTCGCCAGCATGCCGACCAACAACGGGCAGCTCATCGTTTTCAGCCTCCCGTAACCCGCGGCTCACGGTGCGGCCGTCCGCAGCCTGCGGACGGTCCCCACCCCACATGAGGGATAGGATGTCTCCTGCCTCCATCGGGCGCGTCGTCGCCCTTGCGGCTTGCCTCGGTTTCGCGCTCGCGCCGCGGTGGGCGCGCGCGGAAGACCGGGCGCAAGCCCCACAGGAACCGGCGGTTTCCGGGGGCCAATCCCCGGAAACCGTGGCCGAGGTCAAGAAGCTGTTCGCGGCCCAATGCGGCTGGTGCCACGCCGACTACGGCCTGAAGGCCGGCAAGGCGCCTCAGTTGGCCGGGACGCGGATGACGGAAAAACAGGTCGCCAGCCGCATCCGCAACGGCAAGGAGGACGCGATGCCCGCCTTCCGCAAGACCCTGACGGAAGACCAGATCCAGGCCTTCGCCGGATACATCAAGGGCCTGCCGCTGGCGGAATGACACGCCGCCCACGGATGACACAGGAGCGCGACGTCATGAGCAACGTGTTGGAAGCGGACGTTCAAGATGCCCCCTTGGTCGTTTCGTCCACCGGGTCGGGGCGCGACCGCGACACGCCCGCCGCGTCCAGCCGCTTCAAGGCGCTATACAACGTCGCGGAGGTCCGCAAGGCCGCGCGCGCCGTCCTGCCGCGCCCGGTGTTCGATTTCGCCGATGGCGGCGCGGAGGACGAGCATACCCTGCGGCGCAACGTCCATGCCTTTTCGGACGTCGCCCTGCTGCCCCGCCCATTGAACGGCGCAGCGACCTGCGACCTTTCCGCCGAGCTGTTCGGCCGGCGGCTCGCCATGCCGCTGCTGATCGCGCCCACGGGCCTTGCCGGCCTGTTCTGGCCCGACGGCGAGCGCGAAGCGGCCCGGGCCGCCGCCGCGAGCGGCATCCCGTATTGCGCCAGTCACGGCTCGGTTTGCACGCTTGAGGACATCGCCGGCACCGGCGTCGATCCGCGGTGGATGCAGGTGTTCGTGTACAAGGACCGCGGCTTCACGCGCGAGATGGTGGAACGCGCCGCCGCCGCGCGCTACTCGGCCCTGGTCCTCACGATCGACAACCAGCTGCTTGGCAACCGCGAACGGGACCTGCGCAACGGCTTCACCATCCCGCCCCGGTTCGGGGTCGCCGGAACGCTCTCGACCGCCGCCAAGGTGCCTTGGCTCTGGCGCATGCGCAAAACGCTGCCGCGCCTGACCTTCGGCAACTACGTGCGCCCCGGCAGCGCGGAGGACATCGCCACGCTCGCGGGGCGCTTGGCCGACCTGCTCGATCCCGGCCTGTCGTGGGCGGACGTTGACTGGCTCCGGGGCCTCTGGCGCGGTCCGCTGCTGATCAAGGGCGTGCTGCATCCGGCCGAGGCGTGGGAGGCCGTGAACCGCGGCGTCGATGGCGTCGTCGTGTCGAACCACGGTGGGCGTCAGCTCGACGGCAGCCCGGCCGCCTTTGACGCGCTGCCGGCGGTTGTGGACGCGGTCAAGGGCCGCGTGCCCGTTCTCATGGACGGCGGCGTGCGCCGCGGCGCCGACGTCGTGAAGGCGCTCGCCAGCGGCGCGGCCGCGTGCCTGATCGGGCGCCCGCAGCTTTGGGGCCTCGCCGTTGGGGGCGAGGCGGGGGTGCGGCACGTGCTCGACATCGTCCGCCGCGAGATCGACCGAACCATGGGCCTGATGGGAGCAACACGGATCGGCGACCTCGGCCCGCACTGCCTGGTGCCGGCGAGAGCCAAGTGTTCGGCCCGGAGGTAGCAGAGTCCCTCGCCATGTCCGGGCATGGGCATAGCGCGCACAAGCTCAACAACGGGAACAGGGAGGAACAACCAACCATGAAGATACCTCTGCTTGCGACCGCGCTGTTCTTATTGCTGCCTGCGTGGGGCTACTCGCAGACCACCGACGAGCTGGTCAAAGGGGCGACCGACACCGCCAACGTGCTCAACTACGGCATGGGCTACCACCAGCAGCGCTTCAGCCCGCTGAGCCAGGTCAACAAGCAAACGGCGCGGAACCTGGTCCCTGCCTGGAACCTCAGCCTCGACGACAACCGCTCGCAGGAGTCCCACCCGCTCGTTTACAACGGGGTGATCTACGTCACCACGCACGCCGCCACGATTGCGGTCGATGCCAAGTCGGGCAAGCAGATCTGGAAGACAAAGGTCGAATACCCGCCAGAGACGCCGCGCATCGTCTGCTGCGGCATCATCAACCGTGGCGCCGCCTTGTACGATGGAAAGGTGTTCCGCACCACGCTCGACGCCCACGTCGTGGCGCTCGATGCCAAGACCGGCCAGGAGCTGTGGAAGCAGGAGGTCATCAACTGGAAGGACGGGTACTCGCAGACCTTGGCGCCGCTGGTGGCCGACGGCGTCGTGATCACCGGCACCTCCGGCGGGGAATACGGCATCCGCGGCTTCATCGACGGCTGGGACCCGGCGACGGGCAAGCACCTTTGGCGCACTTACACGATCCCCGGGCCGGGCGAGCCGGGGAACGACAGCTGGCCGGGCGACACCTGGAAGCACGGCGGCGGCTCGACATGGATCACCGGGTCCTACGATCCGGAGCTGAAGACGGTGTATTGGGGCGTCGGCAACGCCGGGCCATGGAACGCCGCCGTGCGCCAACCCGGCGACAACCTGCACACCACCTCGGTGCTGGCGCTCGACCCGCAGACCGGCAAGATCAAGTGGCACTTCCAGTTCTCGCCGAACGACCCGTACGACTTCGACGCCGTGGCCGACATGGTGCTGGTGGACATGGACGTCCGCGGCACGCCGACCAAGGCGCTCCTGAACGCCAACCGGAACGGTTTCCTCTACGTGCTCGACCGCACGAACGGCAAGCTGATCGCCGCCAACAAGTTCGTCAAGACGATGAACTGGGCCACCGGCATCGACGAGAGCGGGCGGCCCATCGAATCGGACCTGACGAAGAAGATGCGGGCCACGGGCGAGACGGTGGAGGTTTGGCCGAGCGTTTGGGGCGGGAAAGCCTGGAGTCCGTCGGCCTACAATCCGGGCACCGGGCTTCTTTACGCCAACACGCTTGAGTTCGGCATGAAGTACACGCCGACGAAGCCGCAGTACCGTGCCGGCACCACCTATTGGGGCGCGGACCTGGAGTGGGTGTTCCCGGAAGACAAGAACGTCGGCTACCTGAAAGCCATCGAGCCGCTGACCGGCAAGGCGAAATGGGAGGTCCCAAGCCCGACCCCGCGCTGGGGCGGCGTGCTCACCACGGCGGGCGGCGTCGTCTTCTCGGGCCAGGCGACCGGGGAGTTCGAAGCGTTCGACGCCGACACCGGGCAAAAGCTTTGGCAGTTCCAAACGGGGTCCGGCGTCGAGGGCCAGCCGGTCACGTGGCAGCAGGACGGCGTGCAATACGTGGCCGTGACGGTCGGCCACGGCGGCGCCTATGTCGTCTATGCCGGCGACGAGCGGCTGGCGAACGTGCCGTCCGGCGGCTCGCTTTGGGTGTTCGCGCTGCACCCCCAGCTCGTCCAAGCGTCCAGGTGACGGGGAAGCGGGGCGGCGGCGTGGCCGTTCGGCCGGACAAACCGCCGTCCCGTGCTCCTTTCCGGCTCGAACTCGGAGCAGACCGATGAGGATCCCTGCTTGGCCAGTCCTTGCCTTGGTGTTCTGCTTGGTCGGTGCACGGGCATCGCCCGCGGCGGACGACCGAGCCGACGCGGCGCCGTCCCCCGAACTCGTTTCGCAGGGCAAGGGCCTTTACAGGCAGCTTTGCTCGACCTGCCACGGCGTGAACATGGTCAACCCGGGCACGTCCTCGTTCGACCTGCGCATGTTCCCCCGCGAGGATCGGGACAGGTTCGTCGGCTCTGTCACCCACGGCAAGAACAGCATGCCCGCCTGGGGCGACATGCTGCAGCCGGACGAGATCGAGGTCCTTTGGGCGTATGTGCGCGCGGGCGGCAAGTCGTGACGGCCGGCCGGCCGCCGGGCGCCTGGTCCGCCGCGTGGGCCTTGGCGCTCGCCTTGACTTGGGCGGCGCAGGGTCACGCCGAGGAGACCCTGAGCGTTTGCCTGGACAAGGCCGGTGCGGCCTCCCCGTCGCGGGGCGACACGGGGGCGCAAGGGTTCGACCTCGCGGTGGCCCGCGCGCTCGCGATGCGGATCGGGCGCACGCTCGCCGTGCAGCCGTATGAAAGCGAGACCGACAGCGACGCCAATCCCGACCACCAGATGAACACCCTCCTTTCGGACGGGCGTTGCCAGCTGGTGCTGGGCTACCCGCTGTTCGCCGACGCGCTCGGCCGGCCGCGGGCGGAGCGTTCCAGGCTGCCCGGCTACGCCGGGGCCAAGCCCGAAGACCGGCGCCGCTGGGTGCGGCTCAACGAGCTTGCCGCAAGCCGCGGCTACCGCTTCGACCCGTTGGTGGTCGTGCTGGGGCCGGGCGTCGCCGGGCGCGAGATACGCGGCCTCGCCGACCTCAAGCCGTTACGGATTGTCGCCGAGGAGCGCACGCTGGGCGACGCCGTGCTGATGACCTACGGCGGGGGCGTGCTCATCGGCCGGATCACGCACGTGGTCCCAGGCCGGGACCTGTTCGAGGGCATGGAGCGCGGCGACGGGGACGCCACGCTCGTGGAACTCCACCGGTTCGACGCTTACCGCGCGCAGCACCCGGACACCGGGCTGTCGTCGTCGGGCCACTACCACTCGGTCGGCTTCAACATCGGCGCTGTCGGCCTCGCGAGCGACGGGCCGCTGATGGCCGAGGTCAACGCCGCGATCAGCGACATGCTGGCCCGGGACGAGCTGCCGGCCCTCGCCCGCGCGGCGGGCCTCACCTTTCTGCCCCCGCGCGAACCCAACCTCTCGGCCACGATCACCCGTGCACAGCTCAGCGGCGATTGACCCAACCGGCGCAGGCGGACCAAGCAATGCCGGCGATCCACGCAACGCGCTGACGGGAAAGGATTGAGCAATGGCATTCGACCCGCGGCACAGGAGCCGGCAAATCCTGGACGGACCGGACCGCACCGTGGCGCGCTCGATGATGAAGGCGGTGGGCTTCACCGACGAGAGCCTTTCGCGCCCGCAGATCGGCGTTGCGCACTGCTGGATCGGAACGATGCCCTGCAACTGGAACCACCGAGAGCTTGCCGGCCTCGTGGCGCAGGGCGTCCGGGACGCGGGGGGCACGCCGCTCGAAATCAACACGGTCGCCATCAACGACGCGATCACCACCGGAACCGAGGGGATGAAGACGTCCCTGGTCAGCCGCGAGGTGATCGCCGATTCCGTCGAGCTTGTGGCGCGCGGCCACATGCTCGACGGGCTGGTGACGATCTCGGGGTGCGACAAGACCATCCCGGCGATGGCCATGGCGCTCGGCCGGGTGAACGTCCCCGGCCTGCTGCTGTACGGCGGCTCGATTGCCGCGGGGCGTTGCGCCGGCGAGGGCGGGATGTTCGCCGGCCGCGCGCTGACCGTGCAGGACGTTTACGAGGCGCTGGGCGCTTTCCGGACCGGAAGGATCTCCGCCGCGGAGCTGAAGGACGTGGAGGATCACGCCTGCCCCGGCGCCGGCGCGTGCGGCGGCCAGTTCACCGCCAACACCATGGCCACCGCCTGCGAGATGCTGGGCATCTCGGCGCTGGGCTGGAACGGCATCCCGGCGGCCGACGCGGGCAAGGCCGAAGCCGCTGTCGCCTGCGGCAGGCTGGCCGTCGAGTTGGTCAACGCCGGAACAACGCCGCGCTCCCTGGTGACGCGGCGCAGCTTCGAGAACGCGATTGCCGGCGTGATGGCCACGGGCGGCTCGACCAACGCGGTGCTGCACCTGCTCGCGATGGCGCACGACTTCGGCGTGCCGCTCGCGCTGGGCGAGTTCGACCGCATTTCCCGCCGCACGCCGGTCTTGGCCGACCTGCGGCCTTGGGGAACCTACACCGCGCCCGAGATGTTCGCCGCCGGCGGCATGGCGGTCGTCGGCAAGCGGCTGGCCGAGGCGGGCCTGCTGCACGGCGGGGAGCGGACGGTCACGGGACGCAGCCTCGGCGAGATGATCGACGGGGCCGTCGAACCGCCGGGCCAAACGGTCATACGGCCCTTGGCGCGGGCGCTCAAGCCGGAGGGCGGCATCGCCATCCTGCACGGCAACCTTTCGCCCGGCGGGTGCGTGATCAAGCTGTCCGGCCAAAGCAAGTCATCCCACGACGGGCCGGCGCGGGTGTTCGAGCGGGAGGAGGACGCCTTTGCCGCCGTCGCGGAGGGCACGATCAAACCCGGTGACGTGATGGTCCTGCGCAACGAAGGCCCGAAAGGCGGGCCGGGGATGCGCGAGATGCAGCTCGTGACCGGCGCGCTGCAAGGCGCGGGCCTCGGCGAAAGCGTGGCGCTGGTCACCGACGGGCGATTCTCCGGCGCGACGCGGGGCTTCGTGATCGGGCACGTGGTGCCGGAAGCGGCGGAACGCGGCCCCATCGCGGCGCTGGCGGACGGGGACCGGATCACCATCGACGTGGAGCGGCGGCGCCTGGACGTGGCCCTGACCGAGGCGCAGCTCGCCGACCGGCTCCTGTCGTGGACGCCGCCCCGGCCGCGCTTTGCCACCGGCGTGCTGGCGAAATACGCGAGGCTGGTCGCGGACGCATCGCACGGCGCCGTCACCGACCTGCCCGGGTCCGGCGCGTAGCGGGCGGGTCGCTTGCTTCCCGCCGGGACGCCAGATGGGAACCCCAGCCGACCTCAGCTTCGGACGAGCGGGCAACTGCCCTCGCCCATGGGGCGGAACGCCTCGGCGGCAGGCGTGCTCGCCAGCGTGCGGTAGTAATCCCAAGGCCCCTTGCTTTCGGAAGGCTTCTTCACCTCGAACAGGTAGGCCGGGTGGAGCTTGCGGCCGTCCGCCCGGATGGTGCCCTGGCCGAAGCAGTCGTCGTCCGTCGGCATCGCCTTCATCCGCGCAATCGCCGCGGCGCCATCCGCCTTCGCGGCCATGATGCCCATGTCCACAGCCGCTTTCAGGTAGTGCAGCGTTCCCGCATAGCAGCCGGCGTGCAGCATCCCCGGCCAGTTGTTCGGCGTTTTCGACCGGACGCGCTCGTTGAACGCCCGGGTGCGGTCGTTGAGGTCCCAGTAATAGCTGTTGCTCAGGGTCAGGCCCTGCGCCACCTCCAGCCCGAGCGCGTGGACGTCCGAGATGAAGATCAGCATGGCCGCCAAGCGCATGCCGCTTTTCGACAGGCCGAACTCGTAGGCCTGCTTGATGGTGTTCACGGTGTCGCTGCCGGCGTTGGCGAGGCCGAGAACTCCTGCACCGCTCGACATGGCCTGGATCAGGAAGGAGGAGAAGTCGGTGGTGCCGGGGAACGGGTAGGCCGCCCGGCCCAGCACCTTGCCGCCGTTTTGCTGGATGAACTTGGTGGCGGTCTGCTCAAGCTGCTGGCCAAAGGCGTAGTCCGCGGTGACGAAGAACCAGTTGTTGCCGCCTGCCCGCACGACGGCGCCGCCGGTCAGCTTGGACACCATGTAAACGTCATAGGTCCACTGGATGGTGTTGGCGTTGCACTGCGGGCTGGTGGTGAACTCGACGCCCATGCTGGAATTGACGTAGGCCTTGTTCTTGTCCTTGGCGACCTGCGCCACCGCGAGGGCGACGGAGGAGTTCGGCACGTCGGTGATCATGTCCACGCCGTCCCGGTCGAACCATTGCCGGGCGAGGTTGGCGCCGATGTCGGCCTTGTTCTGGTGGTCGCCGGTGACGACCTCGACCTGCAGGCCTTTGCCGGACACGCCGAAATCCTCGATTGCCTGGCGCACGCAGGCCACCGATGTCGGTCCGGTGATGTCCCGGTACGGGCCAGACAGATCGGTCAGCACGCCGATGCGCAGGGTGGGCGCTTGCGCCCGGGCTCCACCCGCCTTCAGCAGCGCGGCCGAGACGGTGGAGCCCAACACGGTGCGGCGGGGTATGCTCATGGAGTTCCATCCCTGTTGTCTTTGTTGGTGGTTGCCCGCCTTGATGTTCCACCGCCGCGGCGCGTTCTGCGACAGAATTCGTCGTTCCAGCCTATCCACCTCACCGTGCCAGGGTTCGGCGGCGGCCCGGGGCGCGGCCGATGGCACCGTGGCCGCCTCAACGCCCTTGTGAACGCGTTTTTCCTTGTCCGGCTGTTCTACTGCCGGGCGGACACCTTCCGGAGAACCGCCATATGCCACGCCTTGCCCTGGCTGCCGTCTTGCTCGCCGGTTCGGCCCATGCCGCCCCGCCGCCCGACGCCGACCCGGCGCTCGCCCCGTGGTTCCGGGACCTGCGCGAGCCTGGCACCGGGCGCTCTTGCTGCTCCATGACCGACTGCCGCCCCACCGAAGCCCGGACCAGCGGCGACCGTTACGAGGTGCTGATCGAGGGGCGCTGGCTCGCGGTGCCGCCCGAGAAGGTGCTGCCCCGCTCGGACAACCCGACCGGGCACGCGGTGGTGTGCTGGACGCCGGCCCTCGGCATCATCTGCTTCGTGCACGGGCCGGAGGTCTGACCGCGGCAAGAGCCGCCCGTCGGCCTGACGACGCGCCTCACGCTGGTCGGGTGCAGCACGGCCCTGCAAGGCGGTGCGCTTCCGCCCGGAACCGCGCAACGGTGACGCTCAGGCCCGTGCGGCGCAGCATGAGGTGCAATGGCACCAGCAGCCCCGGCCGGATTTCCAGCTTCCGGAACACCACGCCCGCTATGACCATCCGCTGCATGGAGGCGGGTACTATGGAGATGCTAAGGGAGATGCCAAGCCCGGCGGCAACCGGACCCAGGGCGGCGGACAGGCGGGGCACCTCGTGCGCGACAAGGGGGACAAAGCCCGCCTCGCGGCAAGCGGCCAGGATGGCGTCATAAAGCCCCGGCGCGGCACGGCGGCTGACGAGGACGAACGCTTCAGCCGCGAAGTCGGCGAGCGGCAGCGGCTGGCGGTGTCCTGTTGCGAGCCAGTGCTCGACGGGCAGGGCGACCATCATCGGCTCCTTCAGCACGGCGTCGAACACCAAGCCGGGCACGCCGTCCATGGACGAGCGCACAAAGGCGCCGTCAAGGCGCCCGTGCAGGAGCGCCTCGACCAGATCCGCCATTCCGGCCTCGTCCAGCTCCATGCGGACATCGGGCAGCACCGTCCGGAAGGTCCGCAGCATGATGGGAACGAACGGGTGCAGCGCGGCCGACAGGGTGAACCCGACGGCGAACCGTTCCTGCTCCGGGCCGCTCGCAGGCCGCTCGCCGGGCGCGCCGGGCGGCCTGCGGCCGGTTGGCCGTCGCTTGGCGCGGCTCGGTGCCGTTGCTGCGTCGTGGACGGCAACTCGCCAAAGCACCTTCGGTAGTCGGACGCGAAACGCCCGAGGTGGCTGTAGCCGACGAACGTGGCGGCCTTGGTCACGGTTCGGCCGTGGGGTGAGACGAGCAACCTGTCCCGTGCCGCCGTGAGCCGAAGCTTGCGCCAATAGGCCAGCGGCGACACGCCGACGAACCTGGCGAAGTTCTTCCGCAACGTGCGCTCGGCCGCCCCTGTGACCGTGGACAGCTCGGACATCGTCATCTTTTGGCCGATGGCCTTGTGCATGTGCATGATCGTCCTCCTCACGTCGTGGGGGAGAGGCCGGCCGCACGATGGGCCATGTGATCCCGTATGGTCCTGAGGCTTCATTGTTGTTCGCCCAGTTTGGGACCGGAACAGGTCGCAGGTCGTCGAGGTTCACGGTCTCAACAATGCAATAACGAGCTACAACGCTTGCGCATGAGTTGTCGCTCGCCCTCTATGAAAGACTTCAACATAACGTCCCAAAACTTGCAAAAACAAACAAATACAACAATACGTTATGAGAAGTACAATATTGGAGAAAGAAATGTCTGGAAATGTGCTTGGAAACGCGTTCGGAGCGCCGAGTGCCAGGGTCCCGGCATGCAGGCCCAGTCGGCCGGCCCGGGGCAGCAAGGCCAAGCCAACCCGCAGCTGAACCCCTTCAGCGCAGGCCCGCAGCAGCAAGGTCCATTGCAGCAGCAGAACATCTTCGGCGACATCGGCCGCTTCCTCGGGGGAGCCGGCCAGCAGATCGTGAACACGGTCACGCAGCACGTGGCGCAACAGCTCCCGACCATCGTCACCGGCCTTATCTCCAGCCTCGCCGCCAGCCCGCAGCTCCGTGGGATGTCGGTCGGCCCGGGTGGCCAAATCTCTCCGCAGAGCTTCCTTGGCGACATCGGCACGTGGCTTGGCGGCGCGGCGCAGACCATCGGCAGCGCGGCGGCGCACCAAGTCGCGCAACAGCTGCCGAACATCATCGGCGGACTCCTGTCCAGCCTGGAGAACCAGCCCCAGCAAAGCCACCAGCTCGGCGCGCAGGGCTTCAACCCAGGGCTCTACTCGCCGCAGGTGGTCCAAGGCAGCCCCGCCTACCACTGACGAGCCGAACCGGCCGGGGCAACCCGGCCGGACGGCCACGCACAGGAGTCCATTGTGCCCCGGCAGTTCATGGTCGCTTCGCGCAATCCGGCCGCGACGCCGGAGGACGTGCAGGCAGCAGTCCAGTCGATCCTTGAGGCCGTGCCCGGGTCCAGCATGGTGAAGCCTGTGCACCCCGAGACGCGTGTTGCCGTCATCGATCTGCCCACAGGGGCAGAAGACGCCGCGCAGGCCGCGTTGGGTGCTGGCTTCGTGCTGGAGCCGAACGCGACCCTTGAACCGTTGAGCCGCAGCGGACCTGAGACAAGATGCGCCGCCATAAAGAAGAAACCCATGAGCGAAACCAAGGCCGGCACGAGCCGGGACAGCGCCAGCAAGAAGGCCGGCGCAACCTGGAGCTGGAGCACCTCGGCGGCGGCCTGGCGGCATCGCCCAACGGCCAGGCGGCCGTCGCGCCGATGGCGGCCACGGCGACGTCCGCCATCGGCGTGCCCGTCACGGTGCAGGACACCCAGGGCCGCCGGTGGACAGGTGCCTGGTCACGGCATACGGCCGCGGGCTTGTCCAGGCGGCCACGGACGCACAGGGGCAGTGCACTCTCGCCTTCTTCGGCAACACGCTGAACGGCATCACCGCCCTTTACGTCAAGCCGTTCGCCGACCTTTGGGAACGCTGGGTGCCGAACCCCCAGCTCACCCAAGACGGGCCGAACACCGTCACGCTCGAGCCGCTGAACGCGTTCCAGCCCGCCGGCTGCGGTGGGCAGCGCTTCAGCGGCTGGGGCGAGCGCTTGATGGGCCTGGACCAGCAGGCCGCCCAACTGACCGGCCAGGGCTGCAAGGTGGCGATCATCGACTCAGGCTGCGACAACACGCACCCGAGCCTGACCCACGTGCAGATCGGCCGGGACTTCACCAACCCCGACGCCCAGGGCAACCCCGACCTGCAAACGTGGACGCAGGACACGATGAGCCACGGAACCCATTGCGCCGGCATCATATCGGGTAATGGGAACGGCATCAGGGGCTTCGCTCCGCAAGCGGAGGTTCACATCTTCAAGCTGTTTCCCGGCGAAGTTCGACGACCTCATCACGGCGCTGGCCTACTGCGTGGACAACCGCATCGACGTCGTGAACTGCTCCCTCGGCACCAGCCAGGTTTCCGAGACCGTCACGTAGCGGATGGAGCAGGCGAGGCAGGCCGGCGTCGCCGTGGTCGTGGCCGCCGGGAACGACGGCGGCCAGGTGCTGTTCCCGGCGAGCCTGCCGAGCTGCTGCGCGGTGTCGGCCATTGGCCAGCAGAACGACTATCCCGACTACACCTACCACGCCCAGACCCAGAGCAGCCGTGTTGGCGTGAACGGCACGTTTGCCGCCAGCTTCATGTGCCACGGGCCGCAAATCCGGGTCTGCGCGCCCGGCGTCGCGATCATCAGCTCCGTGCCGGGCGGCGGCTATGTGGCCTGGGACGGCACCAGCATGGCCGCGCCGCAGGTCACGGGCCTTTGTGCGCTCGTGGCCGCGCACCATCCCGCCTTCAGCAACCCGGCGGCGCCGAGAAACGCGGCCCGGGTCGATCAGATGTTCCAGTTCGTGATGCAGGCCGCGGCCCCGCTCGGCCTCGATCCGCAGTACGGGGGCGCGGGATTGCCGCTGGCCACCAACGCCTTGCAGCAGCGGGCCGCCCCGCAAGCCGCCCAGCCCAGCGGCAGCCCACCCGTTGGAGAAAGGTTCGACGCGGCGATCCGTCGGATGGTTTACGCCGTCGCGCAGCAGCAGGGCCTGATGCCTGCCTTCATGATCGGCCAGCCTCGCGCCGATCCGCGCCGTTGCGGCGCTGCGGCCCGGCCTGCCCCAGGTCGCCTGCTTCGACACCGCGTTCCACCACGGCCTGCCGCCCGTCGCGGCCCGCTTCGCCCTGCCGCGCGAATACGAGGCGTCCGGTGTGCGCCGCTACGGCTTCCACGGCCCGTCCTACGAGTTCATCGCCCGGCGCCTGCACGAGCTGGCCCCCGGTCTCGCGCGGGCGCGCGTGGTCGTCGCCCACCTCGGCAGCGGCGCCAGCCTGTGCGCGATGCGCGACGGGCGCCGCATGGACACCACCATGGGCTTCACCGCGCTGGACGGCCTGGTCATGGGCACGCGCTGCGGCGCGCTCGACCCGGGAGTGATCCTTTACCTGCGACAGGCGCGCGGCCTGACGCCGGGGCAAGTCGAGGACCTGCTCTACCGCCGCTCCGGCCTGCTGGGCGTGTCCGGCCTCAGCGCCGACATGCGCGCGCTGCTGGCGAGCCAGGACGCGCGGGCACGCGAAGCGGTGGAGCTGTTCGTTTACTGCCTGGCCGCCGAGGTGGCCGCGCTCGCGAGCGCCCTGGGCGGCCTGGACAGACTGGTGTTCACC
>CALMAB010000675.1 GCA_937858325.1 uncultured Acetobacteraceae bacterium | reverse complement strand
CGCGGCGAGGTGGTTGGCCTGGACCGCTCCGGCGCCCAAGGGTCGGGGCGGTAGGACGGGCCGTCGTAAAAGGCCGGGTCGGCGACCGGCATGGGCGCGGGCGGGAAGTTGCCCACCGCCAGCACAGCCAGGTCCGCCTCGACCTCCCGGCCGCGGTCGAGCCGCAGGCGGAGCGTCGGGCCGGAGCGGTCCAGGCCAACCACCTCGCCGCGCAGCAGCTCGAAGCGGCGTCGGGGCGCGCGGCGGATTTCCTCCTTCAGCAGGTCGCGGACGTAGCCGCCATACACCCGGCGCGGCACAAAGCAGGCCGCGGTCGGGGCAGCGTCGCATTCCGCGTGGTGCGTGCGGTGCAGCCAGTCCAGGAAGTCGTTGGGGCGGTCATGGAAGGCGCTCATCCGCCCGGCCGGCACGTTCAGCAGGTGGCTGGCGTTGCCCGTGGCGTAGGCCTGGCCGCGGCCGAAGCGGGCGTTGCGCTCGATCAGCACGACGCGCGTGTCGGGCGGGCAATGGCGCAGCAGGTGCAGCGAAAGCAGCGTGCCGCTGAACCCGGCACCGACGACCGCGATGGAGCGTGTGGTCATGCAAAGACTCTCAGAAGTTGGGTTCGGTCGGCTTCCAGAACTGGAGGGTGGGCCGGACGCAGCATGGAGTCATTTTATCGACCTAAGCCTTGGCAGATGCGTGAGCCGCAGGCCAGCCGTGACACAGGATGTTGAACCGTGTTGCGCTGTGTATGGAACAGTGCTGGGCGCCATCCGGGACATCACTCCCACACCTTTCCGACGACGGCAATGGTCCCGTTCACCCGTGGCTCCGGCACGGATGCAAGGGCCGTGATCCGCACAACAAGCAAGCCAGCTTAAGGCCGTTTGACCGCGGCGTCCAAGATCCAGCAGGCTAGGCGCCGGGCCGTCAATGGAGGACGTAGTGGGCGAGGCGCGTCGGCAACGGACCCGGCGCCCACGCGAACCCGCGCGCGTCCCCGTCCGGCGCAGGCAGGAAGCGGCCGGCTTGGGCCAGGACGGCCCCGATTTCCTCGGCGCTGTGCAGCGCCGCTCCCGCGTCCCCCGCAGGCAGGATGCTCCGCAGGGCCAGGAAGGCGTGGAGGGAGCGCCCGGCTTGGGCCAGCGACAACACGTCCAGCAGCGCGCGCTCGTCGGCGGCCACCTCGGTCTGGCACACGCACAGCACGTGCAGCTCGCGCGTCGTTCCGTGAACAAGCGCGAGCATGAGGCTTTGCAGGTGCGGCGCCGCCGCGGGCGCACCCAACTGGCCGAGCATGGCGTCAACGCGCGCCTGCGTTTCGGTCCCGTGCCGCAACTGCATGACCCTGACCGTGCAGGACCGGCTCAACGGCGAGCCGTTGGAGGAACACGCCAAGCCGTTCGGCGGCGGCTATTTCTTCGCTTTGCCCGGCGTTCCGGGCCATGACGACTTCCTCGGCCGCGCGCTGCTCGCGGGCTGACGCGGCACGCTGATCGGGCGCTGGGCGATGGTCACGCGTATTCCTGCGCTCCGCTATTGCGAGTGGTTCTTATTATCAACTAGAATGGCCCACCGTTGAGCAGGAGTGCCCCATGCCCGTCCCCCACGATGAACGCCTGGCCTTGCCGGTCGAACAACAAGCGTTGCTGTGGTGCATGCGCGTCTGGGTCGCGGGGCTCCAGCGGCCGGCCGAGGCCGGGCCGCGCATCCAGGACATGATGACGCAACTGGGCGCTCCGGACGCGGCGCCGTTCTTCGAAGGCATGATGTTCGCGCTGCGGCATGGCGCCGCCCGACCATTGGCGGTCGCGTGCGTGTGCCGGCGCCAGGTCAGCGACGACGAGCGGATGCTGCTCGAAACGCTCGGCCTGGCGCAGGCGTGCCGCTTGTTCGAGGCGCTGCTGGCGTTGCGGGCCGTCCTCACGCCGGAAGGCGCCCGCGCCGCGCTGCACAGCGCGGAGCAGCTGGGCGCCTGCTTGGCCCGGGCGGGCCGTTTCCTGCCGGCGCCCGAGGCGGAGGTGCGCCGCTTCGCCTTCGCGTCCCACCCCGAAGCCGGCCTGCTCCCGCCCTCCACGCTGCATTGACCCGCTGCGGGCCGGAATTTTGATACATTGTGTCAATCCTGGCAACGTCGTAGATCGAGGTCCCGCATTCGCAGCCCGGTTGGCCAAGGCGGGGCAGGAGCTTGAACAATCGCGGTGCAGCCCCAACAGCCGCCCGTGCAAGGAGGTTCGCATGCCGAGATGTGCCGCAGTTGTCGCCGTTGCTGGGAGCCTGGCGTGCTTCGGCCTGGCCGCCCCGGCGGCGGCGCAGCCGGCCTCGCCCTCCGAGCAATCCTTGCCGGGCGCGCCGGAGGTGCGGCAGCAGCCGGCGCAGGGGCCAATAGGCGGCAACCCGTCCCCGCAGGATGCGGCGCCGTCCGAGGAAACCCTGCCTGCATCCCCGGAGCAGCGCCAGCAGGCGCCCGCCGGGCCGGCGGACCAGGCGCCGGAAAAGGGCACCGGGCTGCTGGAGCGCGACAAGCTGCTCGGCGACCTCGGCGGGCTGCGCACCCGGCTGGAGGACAAGGGCATCACCTTCGGCGTGCAGGAACAGAGCGAGGTGTTCGGCAATGTCACCGGGGGCGTGAGGACGGGCGCGATCTACGAGGGCGCCACCCTTTTGACCCTCGGCATCGACACGGAGAAGCTGGTCAGCTTCCCCGGCGGCAAGATCAACGTGAGCGCCTTCCAGATCCACGGGCGCGGCTTGACCGCCAACAACCTCGGCAACCTGAACGTGATCAGCGGCATCGAGGCGCCCAAGACGACCCGCTTGTTCGAGCTGTGGTACGAGCAATCCCTCGCCGAGGGCAAGGTCACGGTCCGCGTCGGGCAGCAGGCGGCCGACCAGGAGTTCATCACCAGCCAATACGGCGCGCTGTTCCTCAACGCGGGCTTCGGCTGGCCGACCCTGCCGGCGCTTGACCTCCCGTCCGGCGGGCCGGCCTACCCCCTGGCCACGCCCGGCATACGGCTCAAGCTGCTGCCCAACGACCAGGTTTCAGTGCTGGCCGGCGTTTACAACGGCGACCCTTCGGACAACGGCGCCGGCACCTCCTTCCGCTTGAACAGGGGCGTGTTCGTCATCGGCGAGGTGCAATACGCGCTGAACGCCAACGAGGGCGCCACCGGGCTGCCCGGCATCTACAAGATCGGCGGCTGGTACAACTCCAACAACTTCGCCGACCAGCGCTTCGGCTATGACGGCCTGTCGCTGGCCGACCTGGACAGCGTCGGCGCGCCGCGGCTCCGGCGCAACAACTGGAGCATCTACGCCGTGGCCGACCAGCTGGTCTTCCGCGAGCCGGGCACCCGGGACCAGGGCATCGGCCTGTTTGCCCGCGCGATGGGCGCGCCGGGCGACCGCAACCTGGTGAACTTCTTCCTCAATGCCGGCGCGACCTACAAGGGGATCGTCCCCGGGCGGGTGAACGACTCGCTCGGCCTGGGCATCGGCTATGCGCGCGTCAGCGACACGGCAAGCAAGCTCGATGCCGACACCGCCCGGTTTTCCGGGAGCTTCTTCCCGATCCGCCGCAGCGAAACGGTGCTCGAGCTGACCTACCAGGCGGCGGTTCTCCCATGGCTGACGGTGCAGCCTGACTTCCAATACGTGTTCAACTCCGGCGGCGGCGTGCCCAACCCACAGGCCCCCACCCGGGCGGTGGGCGATGCCGCCGTCCTGGGCCTCCGGACGACCATCGTGTTCTGAGGCCGGGTCGGCCCTGGGTCGTTGCCGGGCAAGTCCCGGCGTCAGAACGTGACCCGCAGGCCGCCGAACCCCGCCACCGGCGCGCCCGGCGACAGGCTGCGGGTGTTGGTCACGTTCGGCACGCCCGCGATGGGCACCAGCGCCACGGGCGAGAAGCCGCCGAACGTCGCGTAGTTCTCGTTGGTGACGTTCTGCACCAGGCCGAACAGCTCGATCCCCTTCCGCACGCGATAGGTGGTGTTCAGGTTGAGCACGACGTAGGAGCCGGTGGTCGGGCTTTGGTTCGACCCGTCGCCCTGCAGCACCCGGCCGCTGCTGGCGATCCCCGTCGTGCCCACCGTCCAGTCCGGCGTGATGTCGTATTGCACCCCGAACTTCAGCCGGTGCTGCGGGATGCCCGGCAGGCGGTTGCCGGGCCGCACCTGCACCTGCCCGTTGGCGTCGGCGAACGGGTTGTTCTGGCTGCCCAGCAGAAAGGCGTCGCGGAAGGTCGCGTCGGTGTAGGCGTAGTCGGCGTAGAGCAGCAGCGAGCCTTGGCGGACGCTGACGCCCGCTTCCACGCCCTGCCGCCTTGTGGTGCCGACGTTCTGGAAAAAGCCGCGGCCCTGCACGGCGCTGGCGGCGAACAGGATGTCGTCGTCGCTGTCCGTGCGGAACAGCCCGGCGTTCCATGACACCCGCGCGGCCTCGCCCAGGGTAAACCGCCCGCGCAGCCCGGCCTCGTAGGTGTGGCCCACGACCTGCTTGAGCGACGGGTCGGCCACGAAGAAGTTGGTCAGGCTGCACGGGCTGGCCGGCGACGCGCAGGACAGCTCGGCCGGCGTCGGCGCGCGGTTGCTTTCGGAGTAGCCGCCATACAGCGTGAGCCAGGGCGCGACCTGGTAGGTCAGCCCGGCGGCCGGGTTGAACCGGGTGAAGCTGTGGTTGCCGCTGAGCGCCGTGCCGGTCTGGTCCTTCAGGTCGATCTGCGCCACGTTCAGCCGCCCGGACACGGTGAGCGACAGCCGGTCCGTCACGTCCAGCGTGTCCGAAGCGTAGATCCCGTAAAAGTCGTTGTTCGCCCGCAGCCGCACCGGCGTGATGGACCCGTCCTCCTGGTCCAGCACGATCCCCGGCCCGGCGAAGCCGCGATCCAGCGCCAGCGCGCCCAGCGAGGTCCGGGCCGAGAACAGCGTGCTGCCGCCGTCGTAGCTGGCGCCCACCAGCAGCCGGTTCGGCCGGCCGAGCGGCTCCGCCCGGTAGGTCGCCTGCACGGTGGCGCCGTAGCCGTTGCTGTCCGTCGCGGTCTCGTTCTGGACCGCATACGGGCCGCCCGCGTCGAACTGCGGGAAGCCGGGGAAGAAGCCGGGACCCACGAAGTTGCCGACGCGCCCGCCGCCGCGGGCGGTGTATGGCGCGCCGCCCTCATTGCACACCAGGGCCGCGTCGTCCGGGCAGGGCTGCGCGTCGGAGGCGTCGCCGTTGCGGGTGCGCTGCGACAGGTTGCTGTAATAGGCGCTCGCCTGCAACGACAACGCGTCGCTCACCTCGTGCGAGCCGGACAGGCTGACGCGCAGGTACTTGTTGCGGGTCTCGTCGGGGTGGGTGAACACGGCGCTGCGGCGCGCGGCCAGCAGCTCGATGGGCGCCGTGCCGTTGCCGGTCAGGATGTTGGTGGCGCCGAGCAGGCCCAGGTGCAGCTCCGACTTGTCGCCGCGCCAGCCGATGTCGCCGTAGATGCGGCGGATCTGGGACGGCGAGAAGTCGCGCCAGCCGTCCTCGTTCAACGCGGTGCCGGCGACGTAGGCGGCGACGTTGCCGGACTGCACCCCGTACTGCGCCGTGCCCTCGATGCGGCCAAAGGAGCCGCCCGACAGCTCAAGCTGGGCGCCGTGGTAGCTGAAGCCGTCGCGCAGCTTCACCGTGATCGCGCCGCCCAGCGCGTTCAGCCCGAACGCCGGCGATTGCGCCAGCTCGATCCGGTCGATGGCGGCATCCGGGATCAGGTCCCAGTTGGTGGTGTCGCCGAACGGCGCGTTGAACCGCGTGCCGTTCAGATAGACCGCGAGGCCCTGCGGGTTGCCGACCAGCGGCGACGCCTCGAACCCGCGAAAGGTCAGGTTGGGCTGGAACTCGTTGCCCTGCGCCTGGTTCAGCGCGACGCCGCCCACGTTCTCGTCCAGGGCGCGCAGGGCGCTGGCCGGGCCGGAGCGCACCAGGTCGTCGCGGCGCAGCACCTGCGTGTTGGCCGGCACCTTGGCGCGGTCCACCTCCGACCCTGCAAGCGGCGCCGTGACCACCACGTCGGGCAGGTCAAGCGCGGGCAACGGGGCGCCCGGCGCGTCCTGCGCCAGCGCCGCCGCCGGCAAGGCGACCAGCAGCCCGGCCCAGGCAACCGCTTCCCCACGCATCCGCATCCCGTTCTCTCCCGCCAGCCCTTTGTTGGACGCGAATAGGCCCGAACGGGCGGGCCGTGCCTATGGGCGGGCTTCCCGACTTTGGCGGGAAAACTTCCCGATCTTCGCGCCTGTGCGGCGCGCAGCTACCATCAGCTCGCAAGGAGCTTGCCCCATGTTGCTGCGTGTGTCGCTGCGTGCCCGGCTGATCGCGTCCACCATCCTCGTGCTGCTCGTCAGCCTGGGCGCCGGTTGCGCGTCCGCGGGCTGGAACGCCGCCCGGTCGGTGCGTACCGAGGTTCAGGCGGCGCTTGCCGTGGGCGAGCAGGCGGTCCGCCATGGGCTTGAGGACCTTCCGGGAGCGCACGACGCGTTGGCCGACCTCCGGCAGTTGGTGCAGGCGTTCGACGGCGACCGCCACGTGCGGGCCGCGCTGCTCGACGCCGCCGGGCGCGTGCTCGTCGCCTCGGCGCTGCCGCGG
>CALMAB010000674.1 GCA_937858325.1 uncultured Acetobacteraceae bacterium | reverse complement strand
TCAGACCGCCACGGGCACACGCGGCGCCTCGGGCGCCACCGTGCGCCGCCAGTCCATCGCTTCGAGCAGCAAACCCAGCTGCGCCGGCGTCAGCACCAGGCCGCCATCGGTGATCGGCGGCCACACGAACTTGCCGGCTTCCAGCCGTTTCGCAAACAAGCACAGGCCGGTGCCGTCCCAATAGAGGCACTTCAAGTAGTCGGCTCGTTTGGATCGGAACAAGAACAGATGGCCGGAGAACGGGTCGGCCTCCAGCACCTGCCCAACCAGGGCCGCCAACCCGTCGAAGCCGTAGCGCATGCTGACCGGGCGGCAGGCCAGATACACCTTGGTCCCAGGGGCGAGGGCAATCACGACGCCGCCCGCAGCACCGCCAGCACGCGCCGCAACGCGCGCTCGTTGACGAACGCGTCCACCCGCAGCCGCGTGCCGTCCGCCAGGTCGATCTCGATCACCCCGGGGCGGTCCTCCATCGCCGGACGCGGCAAAGGCGCGGAACCCGACGATGACGGCGCCATCCCGGCCGCCGGTGGCCTGGCGACCAGTGCAGGCCCACCATCCTCTGCCTGCCCCAACACACCGATTGGCACGAACTCAAGCGCGGAGGTCGCCACCCTCGGCTCGCCCGGCCGCGTCGGCCCCACCGCCCCGGGCCGAACCGCAGCCGTCTCCCGCGGCATCGCATCCCGGCGCCAGCGGTAGATCAGGCTGGTGCACAGCCCATGCCGGCGCGCCAGGTCCCGCATCCGCGCCCCGGGCACCGACGCCTCCGCAACCACCCGCGCGCGGAACGCCGCGTCATGCACGCGCCGCCGCTCGCCCACAATCTCGATCCGTGCCCCTGTGGCTGCCACAGGGGCAGCCTCGAAAGCCAACATGCCGCCGCTGCTTTCCATGCAGCCAAGCAGACCAAACCGGCCTCACGCCCGCAATGCGGCCATCAGCGCACGCTTACGAGCGGACCGTAGACCGGCGAGATGGCCAGCGCCCTATTGACCTGTTCAGCCTGCGCCGCCGATTGCTCGAAGTAGACGAGGCTGGTCTCCAGGTCCGAGTGGCCGAGGAAATGCGCCACATCCTCTACCGAGGCCCCGGCGTCCGCTAGACGTTGCGCGGCCGAATGACGGTAGTCGGTCGCGGTGCGCCTGGTGCCGGTGACAACCTCGGTCGCATTGCCGATCTCCGCGATGATGGCGGCGAGATCCTGAGGGAACGCCTTGACCGACTCGGTCAGGGGGATCCCATCCGCCTCCGCCATCCGCAATGCATGCCAGTGAGCGAAAGGGGCTGCCCACTCCCGCTTGATCCGACGGACGAACGCAACCTTGTCCTTGCCGTCCCGCTTCTTTGCCCGGTGGGCGGTGAAGTGCACAACGGGCTCGCCATGGAAACCCCTGTGAACGCGCAGGTCGGAAAGTGCGATGCGAGCGATCTGGACGGGTCGAAGCCCATGCTCATAGCACATCGCCAGCAGGCAGTGCCGCAGCAGGGACCGCTTTGGCAGAACCGAACAGCGCTTCGCATCCGCGGCCGTTTTGTCCAGGAATCCGACGATCGCCGTCTCCTCCCGCGTGGTGAGAAGCGACTCGCCTGACAGCAC
>CALMAB010000673.1 GCA_937858325.1 uncultured Acetobacteraceae bacterium | reverse complement strand
TGAGCGAGCCGACGCGGGGCATGGACGTGGGCGCCAAGGACGACGTGGTGCGGATCGTGCGCGGCCTGCGCGACGCGGGCATCGGCGTCGTCGTGGTGTCGTCCGAGCCGGAAACCGTGCTGTCGCTGGCCGACCGCATCCTGGTGATGCGGCGCGGCGCCATCGCCCGGGAGTTCGCGGGGGAGCCGGTCAGCAAGGACCGCCTGCTCGCCGCCGCATGAATGAGGACCTGATGACCGCATCCCTCGCCGCCCCAGGGCGCGTCTCCCCCTGGGTCCGCCTGCGCGGGCAGCTCCGCAATCTGGCGCCGCTCGTCACGCTCGTGGCGTTGGTCGCGCTGTTCAGCGCCACAAGCCCGTCGTTTGCGACCTTGTCCAACCTCAGCAACGTTTTGCAGCAGGTCTCGATCACCGCCATCATCGCGGTCGGCCTGACCTTCGTGATCCTGTGCGCCGAGATCGACCTGAGCGTGGCGAGCGTTGCCAACGCCACCGGCATCCTGGTCGCTTACCTCACCGTGCAGGACGCGAGCGTGAACATCCCGAACCTGCCGTTGCCGGGCTGGCTCGCGATCGCGGGCGGGCTGGCCGGGTGCCTGGCGCTCGGCGCCGTGACCGCGTTCGGCGTGACCCGCATCGGCATCCCGTCCTTCATCATGACCTTGGCGATGCTGCAGATCGGCAACGGCATCTGCGCGCTCTTGGTGCGGGGACAGATCGCCTACAGCGTGCCGCCGGTGCTGCTGACGCTCGGCAGCGGCTCGGTCGGGCCGGTGCCGTGGATCGTGGTGGTGGCCGGGCTGACGCTGCTGGCCGGGCACCTGGTGCTGACCTACACGCGGTTCGGGCGCTACATCTACATGGTCGGCGGCAACCGGGAAGCGGCGGAGCATTCGGGCGTCGGCGTCAAGGCCGTGGTGGCCGCGGCGCTGCTGATCTCCGCCCTGTGCTCGGGCGCCGCGGGGATGCTGGGGGTCGCGTATTTCGGCAGCGCGCAGCAGAACCAGTTCGACAACTACCTGCTGGACGCCATCTCCGCCGTGGTGGTGGGCGGCACCAGCCTGTTCGGCGGGCAAGGGGGCATCGGCAACACGATTGTCGGGCTGTTGGTGCTGGGCGTGCTGAACAACGGGCTGGACCACGTGCGGATGGACAGTTTCCTGAAGATCCTGATCCGCGGGCTGGTGCTGCTGCTGGCGCTGGTGGTGAACGTGTACGCGCAGCGGCTGCGGGCGAAGTATCGGAGTGCAGGCTAGTCACGAATTAAGGAGATCATCAACGGATCAGCCTAATACCAGGTCTCAATGACCTCGCTTGCCTGAAAAGGCGGACGAGGGGGTGACTGCCGAACCACCAACCTGCCCTTCAGCATAGGGAGGGAACGCATGAACCGGAGGGGACTGATCACGGCAGCGCTGCTCGCCTCGTCGGCCGCGCGTGGGCAAACGGCCGACGCTGGGCCTGCTGCCTTGCTCGACGAGGCGCTGCAGCCTTACCTAGCACGCTACACTCTGCCGGCGCTGGCGACGGCCGTGGTGCAAGGCGGCCAGGTCGTCGCGGCCGGCGCGGTGGGCACCAGGCGTGCGGGCACCGAGACGCCGGTCACGGTTGGCGACCGCTTCCACATCGGTTCCGACACCAAGGCCATGACCTCGCTGCTGGCCGGCATGGTGATGGAGCAAGGGGCGTTGCGCTGGGACAGCACGGTAGGCTCGGTGTTTCCAGAACTCGCCACGGGCATGGATGCCGGCCTGCGGGCCGTGACGCTGGAACAGCTGCTGTCGCACACGAGCGGCATCCCAAGCGACAACGACACGTTCGGCAGGCTCCTGTTGGAGTCTTTCGCTCAGGACGGGTTGAACCTGGACGAGCTGCGCTGCTGGCTGGTGCAGCGATGGAGCGGCCAGCCGTTGGCCACGAAGCGGGGCACGACGTTTGCCTATTCCAACATGGGCTACATCGTCGCCGGCGCGATGCTGGAACGGGTGTCGAGGAAGACGTGGGAGGAGTTGATCGTCGAGCGCGTCTTCACCCCGTTGGGTCTGCAGACCGCCGGCTTCGGCCCGCAAGCAACCCTCGGCCGGGTGGACGCGCCGCTTGGCCATCTGACGCGCCCGGACGGCACGCTCAAGCCCATGCTGGCGGGGCAGGGTGGCGACAATCCCGCGATCCTTGGCCCGGCCGGCACCGTCCACCTGTCCATCCTGGATTTCGCGGCCTGGGCCGGTTGGAATGCCGGCGGGGGACGCCGCGGACCCGCCCTGGTGCGGCTGGAAACCCTGCGCAAGCTGCACACCCAGGTGATCGACATCTCCGTTCCCGATGCTGCTCCTGGGACGCCCGCCAAGGGCGGCTACTGCCTGGGCTGGGGCATCCTCCTGATGCCCTTCGCGCGCGAGCCGTTCCTGACGCACACGGGATCGAACGGCATGAACCTGGCCATGATCATGCTGCAGCCCGCGCGGGACTTCGGCATGGTCCTGACGACGAACGTGGGCGGGAAGGGGGCAGACGCGGCGCTGCGGGCCGTGGCCGAGGACGTGTATGGGCGCTTCGGACAAACATGACGCACGGTCGCCGCGCGATGCGGTGCCGGGCGTCTTGGTGGGATCAGGACGGGCCGACGAGATCGCCGTCTGCGGCGCGCAGGGCGGCACCGGCTGATGACATGGAGGAACGCGGCGGCCGGTGGCGTCACCAAGCCTGATCGCGCCGGGATTCGGGGCTGGTGCCCATGACAGATCGCGTGTCCCGCAAAGCCGCGGCCATTCCGCGCAGCTTCGCGGTCGCTGGACCCCATGCGCAGCCGTCAAGCCTGCCGCAGGTCGCCACCCTCGTCGTGACCGCGATGATCTTCGGCCTGGCCTATGGGCTGAGCGCGTTCTTGCTGGCGCTCAGCCTTACCCAGATGGGTCACGGCGAGGGCTTCGTCGGCGCGAACGCCGCGATGCACGCCGTGGGCGTCCTCGTCGCGGCGCCGCTGCTGCCGGGCCTGGCCTGGCGGATCGGCCCGAAGCGGCCGATAGCGGGCGCCCTGCTGACCGCCGCCGCCACGCTGGCGCTGTTCCCGGCCATGCCCTCCGTGTGGCTGTGGTTTCCCTTGCGGATCGCACTCGGCACCGCGTCCGAAACCATGCTCGTGATGTCCGAGACCTGGCTCAACCAGATCAGCGGCGAGGCGAGCCGCGCGCGGACGATGGCGGACACGGCGGCGCTGTCGCTCGGCTTCGCGCTCGGCCCGGTCATCCTGTCCGTGACCGGCACGGGAGGGCCGCTGCCGTTCCTCCTTGGCGGCGGCATCGCGCTGCTCGCGCTGGCCTCCGTCGCCAGGCCCTGGGTGCGGACCCCGGCCTTTGAGCGGCCGGCCCACCCCAACATGCTGCGCTACCTCGCGCTCGCCCCCGTCGCGCTGGGCGCGACCCTGGTCAACGCGGCCCTGGAAACAGCCGGCATGTCGTTCCTGCCGCTCTACGCCATGCGCGTCGGCTGGGGGGAGCAGCCGGCCACGCTGCTGCTCTCGGTCCTGCTGCTGGGCGCCATCCTGATGCAGCTCCCAATCGGCTGGCTCGGCGACCGGATGGACCGGCGCAAGCTCGTGATCGTCCTCGGCCTCGCGTCCTCCATCGGTGCCCTGGCA
>CALMAB010000672.1 GCA_937858325.1 uncultured Acetobacteraceae bacterium | reverse complement strand
AGCTCCCGGTCAGACTGCCACGTCAGCTATGCCGACCTTTCAAAACGGGGTCTTAGATAAATTTTGCAACTGGAATGCTCGCTTGTCGAGTTGGAACGTCCAAGCGCAGACGTTACGATCAGTATTTGACCGTCATGATTTCTCCTTTAAGTGGTCCTATGCCGAGATGGCGCCGCTGGTGGCTGGCCTCGGCTACGATTGGGTGATTGGCCAAGTCGGCAAGTGCATCGAGGAGCTTGTGGCCCTTGTTCACCCAGGTACCGCGGTTGCCGGTCTACTACTCCGCCCCACGTCGCCCGCCGTCCCGACCCCCGTCACGATCACCTGCGGCTCCGGCGATGCGCTCGACCACATCTCGGAGGCCAGCGTGGATGCCGTGGTCATGGACCCGCCCTACTACGACAACGTCATGTATGCGGAGCTGTCGGACTTCTTCTACGTCTGGCTCAAGCGCACCGCCGGCCAAGTGGTGCCGGAATTGTTCACCCGCCGCCTGACCGACAAGGAGAATGAGGCCGTCGCCAATCCGGCCAAGTTCGCGGGCCAGAGGGGTGCCAAGGCGCTGGCCGGCCGGGACTACCAGGAGCGCATGGCCCGCATCTTCGCCGAGTGCCGGCGCGTCTTGAAGCCGAACGGCATCATGACGCTGATGTTCACCCACAAGGCTACCGGTGCCTGGGACGCGCTGACCAAGGGGCTGATCGAGGCCGGATTCATCATTACCGCCTCTTGGCCGGTCAACACCGAGGCCGAGGGCAGCCTGCACATCAAGAACAAGTCCGCCGCCAACAGCACCATCTTCCTGGCCTGCCGTCCACGCGATGCCGCAGCGGGGCAGGGCGGGACGAGCTACTGGGAGGACGTGGAGCCGCTGGTCGCCGCCGCCGTGCGGCGCCGGGTTGCGGAGTTTCAGAATTCCGGCATCGGCGGGGTGGACCTCTACCTCGCCAGTTTCGGCCCGGCGCTGGAGGAGTTCTCCCGCCACTGGCCGCTGCGCCGCGGCACTCCGCGCGCCAAGCCGGAAGCGCAGCGCCGCCAGCGGCAGACGACGCTGCTGCAGGAGGAGTACGACCCCTACGCCGTGACGCCCGAGGACGCGCTGGACGCCGCCCGGCGGGAGGTGAAGCGCTGGCGCCTCGACCAGCTCGGCCAGAAGCAGGCCAAGGGCGAGTTGGACCCGCTGACCAGCTTCTTCGTGCTGGCCTGGGACAGCTTTCGCGCGCCGGTGTTCCCGTATGACGAGGCGCTGCGCCTGGCCCGCGCCGTGGGCGTGGATCTGGACACGCAGGTGGTCGGGGTGCTGGGGGAGAAGGCGGGTAGCGACCTCTGCCTGTGGGACAGCGCGCGGCGTGCGGCGAAGTCGGCGCTCGGCGCTCCGGACGGCAGCCGCGCCATGCTGGACGCGCTGCACCACGCTGCCCACGCGGCCCGCATCAAGACGCTGGCAGCAGCGAAGGAGGAGCTGGACACGCGCGGCCTGCTGGCCGAGCCGGCGTTCCGCCAGGCCCTGCAGCTCGTGCTGGAGGTGCTGCCGGTCGGACGCGATTTCTCCGGGGTGGCCCTGGACGGAGACCTCGCAGCGGCCAGCGGCGACTTCGATGCGCTGGAGAACCTGCGCCGCCTCGCCTTGGTCGGGCAGGTACCAGAGCCGAAGCAGTTGGCGCTGTGGGCTGATGCCGCCTGATGCCATTGCTGCGCGACCACGAGTGGCGGCTGAAATACACCCCGGACGAGGGCAACCTGGTCCGGGAGCTGTATGTGCCGCTGCTGGGCGCTGCGGTCCGCTATGACCGGCTGACCGGCTACTTCAGCGCCTCCGCCTTGGCGCTGGCGGCGCGCGGCATCGAGGGGTTGGTGCGCAACGACGGCCGGATGCGGATGGTGGTCGGCTGCACGCTCGACCCGGCAGAGGTTTCGGCCATCGAGGCCGGTGCCCGGCTACGCGACCAGGTGGGCGCGCGGCTGGCCACGGCTCCGTTGCTGCCCGCCGACGCCGGGATGGCGCAGGCACTGGAGCTGCTGGCCTGGCTCGTGGCGCAGGGCCGTCTGGAGGTGAAGGTCGCCGTGCCCTGTGACGCGCGCCGGCGGCCCGTCGCCGGCGACGGGCTGTTCCACGAGAAGGCCGGCATCGTCGAGGACGGCGCGGGCCACGTCGTCGCCTTCAACGGCAGCCTGAACGAGACCGCGGCGGGCTGGACCCGCAACTGGGAAAGCCTGAACGTTTTCACCTCTTGGCAGGACCCCGCCCGGGTGGCGGAGGAGGTCGGGAACTTCGCCCGCCTGTGGGCGGATAAGGCCAGGCACGTGATCACCCTGGACGTGCCGGAGGCAGCCCAGGCCGACCTGCTGCGGTTCCTGCCGCCGGACGACCTGCCGGCCCGGCTGAAGCAGGCGCCGCCGGAACCAAAGCCAGCCACGCCGCCCCCAGTCCCGGTGGTGTCGCCCACATTGGACCTGCGCCGGGCGGTGTGGAGCTTCATCCGCCACGCGCCCGGCCTGCCGGGCGGCGGCGTGCGTGTGGCGGAGGCGACGGGCGCGGTCACGCCCTGGCCGCACCAGATCCGCGCCTTTCACCGGCTCTACGACCAGTGGCCGCCGAAGCTGCTGATCGCAGACGAGGTGGGCCTGGGCAAGACCATCCAGGCCGGGCTGCTGCTGCGCCAGGCTTGGTTGGCCGGCCGCGCGCGACGCATCCTGGTTCTCGCCCCGAAGTCTGTCTGCCGGCAGTGGCAGGTCGAGCTGCGCGAGAAGTTCAACCTGAACTGGCCGATCTACGACGGCCAAAAGCTGGTCTGGTATCCCAGCCCGGCGCTGCGCGGCCGGCATGAGCGCCCGGTGTCACGCGGCGAGTGGCACAAGCAGGACGTGGTGATCGCGTCCTCCCACCTACTGCGCCGGAAGGAGCGGGCGCCGGAGTTGCTGGACGCCGCCGAGCCGTGGGACCTCGTCGTGCTGGACGAGGCGCACCACGCCCGGCGCCGCGGGGCGGGCAGCGCGCAGGAGGGGGGGCCGAACAGGCTGCTGCAACTGATGCGGGGTCTGAGGGTGCGGACGCAGGGGCTGGTGCTGCTGACCGCGACGCCGATGCAGGTGCATCCGGTGGAGGTGTACGACCTGCTGAGCCTGCTCGGCCTGCCCGTCGAGTGGCACCAATCCGCCTTTCTCCGCTTCTTCGAGGACGTGCGGCACGACAACCCAAGCCACGAGGCGTTCGACCGCATGGCGGGGATGTTCCGTGCCGTCGAGGCGGCATACGGGCCGGTGGCGGCCGAGGCTGTGCAGCGCATCGGCCTGCAAAGCCCGCTGCGGGCCAGGAACGTGCTGAAAGCCCTGCGCGACGTGTCCAACATTCCGCGCCGCATGTTGCCCGCCGATGACCGGAAGGCCGCTCTGCGCCTGATGCGGCAGAACACGCCGATCAGCCGGCTCGTGTCGCGCCACACGCGCGAGCTGCTGCGCGCCTACCACAAGGCCGGCAAGTTGAAAGCCCGCATCGCGACCCGGCGCGTGGAGGACCGCTTCATCCACCTCTCGCCCGAGGAGCGCGCGATCTACGACGCGGTCGAGGACTACATCGCGACCACCTACAACCAAGCGGTCGCCGGCGGCGTCCCGGCGCAGAAGCGGAGCGCGATCGGCTTCGTCATGACGATCTACCGCCGTCGGCTGGCCAGCAGCTTCCAGGCCTTGCGCGAGACGCTGGAAAAGCGCCTGGCGGCCACCCGCAAGCCCGGCGCCCCCGACCTGCTGCACGGGTTGGTGGAAGAGGCAGAGAACGAGGATGGCGACGAGCCGGACGAGGACGAGGCCGCCAAGCTGGCGCAGGAGGCGCTGGCCCTAGAGGAGCAGTCGGAGATCGAGCGGCTGATCAGAATGGTCCGCGCACTCCCGACGGCGGATACCAAGTGCGGGACGCTGAAAGCAGAGCTGCAAGCGCTGCGCGGAGCCGGCCACCAGCAGGCCATGGTGTTCACGCAGTTCACGGACACGATGGACTTCCTGCGCGTCGAGTTGGGCCGCGGGGGCGCCCTGCGGATCATGTGCTTCTCCGGGCGCGGCGGCGAGGTGGCAAACAACGACGGCACCTGGCGGGTCATCTCCCGCGACGACGTGAAACGCCGGTTTCGCGAAGGGGCGGCGGACGTGCTGCTGTGCACCGACGCTGCCGCGGAGGGCTTGAACTTCCAGTTCTGCGGCGCCCTCATCAACTACGACATGCCCTGGAATCCGATGCGGGTCGAGCAGCGGATCGGGCGCATCGACCGGTTGGGGCAGGCGCATCCCGACATCCGCATCGCCAACCTGCACTACGCCGACACGGTGGAGACCGACGTGTACGTGGCGCTCCGGCACCGGATCGGGCTGTTCGAGCGGGTGGTCGGCAGCCTTCAGCCCATTCTTGCCAAGATGCCGGGCCTGATCTCCGGCCGCGTGCTGACGGGGCAGGGGAGGGGAGAGGCAGCCCGGCATGACGCCGTGCGGGAGATCGAGGCGGAGGCGAGCCGCGCGCACGAGGGCGGCTTCGACCTCGACGCCGTGACGGACGCCGACCTGGCCGAACCGCCGCGTGCTGCGCCGGCGCTGAGCCTGGCCGAGCTGGACCGGGTGATCGCGTCACCGCTCCTGCTTCCTCCTGGGATCGCGGTCGCGCCGATGGGCGACCGGGAGTACAGGTTCACCGCGCCCGGCATGTCGGAGGCCGTTCGGGTTTCGACGGACCCAGCGTACTACGAGCAGCACGCCGACTCCGTGGAGCTGTGGAGCCCCGGCAACCCGACGTTCCCGGCTCCCGAGGACGCCGTTGATCCGCCGCTGGGCAAAACCTTAGCCGAGGTGCTGAACCTGCACCGCACAGCAGCGAACTCCCATGCAGCATGAAGGCGGCAGCTTCCGGGCCGCATGGGTAAGTCGGCTCCGCCGGAACGGCCCGTCGCACGTCGTCGCTGCAAGCGACAAAGGAACCTGCTCCAAATGACCGAACTTGCTGCCGGCGACCACCTGGTTTCAAGCCGTGGCTACTTTTCTCACCACGGCCTGTATATCGGCGATGAACAGGTAATTCACTACGCCGGGTTCTCGAACGGCTGGAAGCACGGCAAGGTCGAACAGATAGGCCTTTCCGCTTTCCAAGCTGGAAAGGGATCAACGGTCTGCAAATACGAACGCCGAACTTTCACGCGCGAGCAAAGCGTGGCCCGTGCCCGAGGGCGGATCGGAGAAGACTATTACTGCCTTATGGCAAACAACTGCGAGCATTTCGTCCGCTGGTGCATCACGGGCGAGCACAACAGCCCTCAAGCCGCGAGGGGCGCGCACGCAGCCAATGCGGTCGTGGCGGGAATTGGCGGGATGGGAGCCATTGTGGGCGTTGCGGAAGTCGGCGCCGTTGCGGGGCTATCAAGTTCGGGCATCATGAGCGGCCTTGCCACGATCGGGGGTGTGGTTGGCGGCGGCGCGGTGGCCGGCCTGGGTATCATGTCGGCGCTTCCTGGCGCTGCCTCCGTTCTGGTCCTCAACAAGACGTTGTTGAAGGACAACCCCGGCCTTGACGGCGACGAACGAAGCGCGAGGGGGGTGGGTCGAATTGCAACCGGGATCGGCGCTGCAGGCGGCACTGCGGGCGGACTGGCGGCCATCAGCACGATGGGGACCGTTGCTGGCTTCAGCGGTGCCGGGATCGCATCCGGGTTGGCGGCCGTTGGCTCGGCGACAGGGGCAGGGGCGGCCTTGGCTGCCGTCGGCGTGGGTGGCGGGATGATGATAGGAGGTGTGGCAGTCATTGTTGCGGCGCCGGCCTTTCTCGCTGCAACGATCGGTTATGGGGCTTATCGAGGCGTAAGGTGGTTGAGAACTTCCGGGCGGCTGCGAAGCAGCGTGGTGAGATCCAAAGAACTGCCGCTACCCGGATCAGCCACGCCCATCATGATGTGTTCGACGCGGGCCACATTCCTACTGCCGAGCCCGCAAGGAGACCGATACACTTCGTGATCGCCGGCCCATTCCGCGCCGGCCTTTCGGTTGGGTCACCGAGCTGGCCTCGGCGCCGAGCGTCACTCGAACGAGTTCTTGACCGTCCCCGAGGCGACCGGCGGCGGCGCTGCGTCCGGCAGCGACGTGTCAGCCTCCAAGAGCTGGATGGCCTCGCCCACCAGCGCCGCCAGGGCGCGTGCATGGGCCAGGCCCTGCTTGTCGCGCGTGAGGTCAATCGAGCCATACAAAGCGACCCGGTCGGTGCCGTTCTCGACCGTCAGCTCGCCGATCATGACGGATGCGGCATCGTCGGCGAACGGCTTGAGCGTCGTCATGGGGCCTCCTGGTGGCTTGAACGTCTGTGAGCATGGGGGCTTGCCTCGGGGCGCGGCAGCGTCATCGCCGTCCCTTTCACGCTGTCCGGCAGTGATGGAAACGGGTCAATGCCTATCCTGCCGCTCAGCGTCGCGACGGACATGGTTCCGCACCGCGGCGCAGCGGTGTTGCTGCACACGTAGGCGCCCGCGCCGCCCGACCGCGGATCGTACAGCGCTTTCCACGTCGCGGACGGAACCAGCACGCCGTCCGGTCCGATCGTTTTCAGCGACAGTCCCTGAAAGGCTGGCCCAGTGACAACATAAAGCTCGCCGCGGCGCTCGGCCAGGTGCCGCACCGCCATCTCGATCCCAGCCCACACGCCGCGGTTCAGCTCCGGGGTCTGCGGCACCATATTCGCCAACGAGAAGGTCTGCTGCTGGCTTTGCGCGTCCGGCATGTCGCCGCTGGGCGTTAAATGGCCGCGGTCGTACCCAGAGCGCCTGTAGTCCTCAAGCCGCGCCTGATCGCCTGGCGGCAGCCGGTTCTCGGAGTGGAACTGGCCTTCCCGGGGCGTGTCGCGCGCCGCGTCCAGGCTCGCCGCGGTCGGGTGCTCGGCGGACCAGAGCGCGCCGTGGGTGACGCCGGAGGCGAGCACGGCATAGGCGTCGTTGCATAGCAGCGTGGTGCGCTGTCCCAGCTTGGGATTGAGCAACGCCGGCGGCTGCCCGCCGGCGAAGAGATGCGGGCACGCGGCAGCCTGGGCGAAGGCAAGGGTCGGAACTGCAGCCAGCGCCAGGGCGAGAAGGAGGAAGCGGGCGAGCATGCCGTCAGGCATTAGCAAACGGCGCCGTAACTGGCGATCCAAGGCCGTCCGCGCCTTTCTCGCTGAGCAGCCCGAGCAGCGCGTGGTCTGCATGCTTCCACCCATCAGCAGCCAGCGCAACCTGTCGCAAGTGGATTCGCACCCCGCTGCCATCTGCCACCTCGGCAGAGTGGGACAGCCCGACGTTCCCATTCATCGTGGGATAGACCAGGGCCGCATCGTTCAAGCCAAGGATGCGGGCGTAGGCGAACGCCTGGCGGAGGTCATGATCATCGACGTCGGACAGTCCCGAAATCCGCTTCCACTTTGCGTCCAGCACCATGACGGGCCTGCCGGCTTGCTCGACAACCAAGTCCGGCCGGAGCCTGAACCGCCGCCCGACGTCGAAGGCATGTGTTCCTTGGACGCGGACGGTGATGTCTGGAGCAACGGCGCGCAGGCGGGCAGCCAGCACGGCCTCGAACAGTTCGCTCATGTTGAACAAGAGCGTTGGCCCCAAAGCCTCGACACCGGCCTCCGGCGCTGCCGCACGCCCGCCAACCAGCAACTCCAGGAGCTTGAGCAGCGGCGCCAGCCGCATGTGCCGCCGGTCCAAGGCCACGCCGGATCGCCACGGGCGCATCGCATCGGCCAGGCCCCGTGGTTCTGCGGGGATGTCGGCAACCGCCTCCATCCGCATCACGGCCTCCCTACATTTCGCCACCGTGGTGTCGGACTTGGAACAGCGCGCGATCCACCGCACTCCGGCCTTGACCACGCGGTTGACCAGGGTGTCGGCGACGAACTCGTCGTTGCGAACCAGGTGAACGTCGAACCGCTCGGGAAGCTGTGCCAGCTGCCGCGCGACGAGGAGACGGCCTCGGACCACCGGAAGCCGCTGGTCCAGGCGGCGGTAGGCGTGGACCAGGCCAACCCGCACCTGCCGCACCGCCAAGTCCGCTGCAAACCGCAAATAGGCCTCGATGAGCGTGCTGCTGCCGGCATAGTCCGCCGACGCGTCTTCCAGGGCAGGTGCCAGGTCGGCCACGGACAGCATGCGCATCAGCAGCCCCCGCCCGCCCTCGTCGTCGAGACCCACGATCTTAGGCAGCACCTCAAGGGTGCGCCCGCCCGGCAGCGACACGGCGCCGGCATAGCCGCCGAACCGGCAGCACCATCGCCCCCGGACGCGTTCCTCGCTGAAGAACCTGGCGCCGCGGTCCCGCAACCCGGTCAGGTACCCCAACTCGTGCTCCGTGAGACGGGCTGGGCCAACCTCGACCAGTTCGTGTTCCCCGACCCGCAACACGGCGCTCAAGCGGCGTTCCCGTCAGCAGCCATCACATCCAGAACCGGCCTCGGCTGGGCGGCGATCTTGCGGAAGTGGTCCAAGCTCCAGGTTTCCGGGGTTCCAGGGTCGTACAGCACGCGATCCGCGCTGTCCCGAATCGCGCCGCAGAACAGGCGCGCCTGCTCGGTTTGGCTGACCGTCACCTTCCGAATCAGGTCGGTCGGCCTGACGTTTGTCGGATCCTCGCCTATGACCAAGCACGCCTTGGACCAGTCGTCGAAGAAGTACTCGGCCAAGAGCGGCAGAATGCGTCCGGCGAACCGTTCGCGCAGATCGTCCAGCGTGCGGACGTTGAAGAGCCACGCATGGCCGATCTGGTGCTCGCGGTCGAGCAGGAAGCGAAGCCGCTCGTTCATCGATCTCAGGATGCCAGGCAGATCCAGCCCGGCAACGTCCGGGTCCTCGCACTTGGCGAAGTCAGCCTGCAACGCCTCATAGTCGACCGGGACCTCCCAGAACACGAAACGTCGCCGCAAGGCGATATCCATCAGCGCGATCGACCGGTCGGCGGTGTTCATCGTGCCGACGATCCAGAGATTGCCCGGCACCGAGAAGGGCTGTTTGCTGTAGGGCAGGATGACCGACACGCGGCCGCGCTTGTTCTCTTCGATGACGGTGATCAGCTCGCCGAGCACGCTTGCGAGGTTGGCCCGGTTGATCTCGTCGATCACCAGCAGGTGCGGCACCTCAGGTTCCTTCGCGGCCGCCTCGCAGACTTGGCGGAACACGCCTGGCACAACGTCGTACCTGATCGCGCCGCCCGCGGTGTCGGTGACCGGGCGCAGGCCCTCCACGAACTCCTCGTAGGCGAAGCCCGGGTGAAAGGCGACCGTCCTGGCGCGCCATCCGAACTGCGGAGCGATCAGGTCGAGGGCGCGATGCGTCTTCCCTGTGCCGGGCGGCCCGTAGAGGATCACGTTCTTCGGCAGGGTCGGCTGCGCGACGAGTGGTGTGGCAGGAGCGGGCGGCGCTTTCTCCTTGGCCGGACCCGTTTCAGCATCGTCGTCTGCGTTGGCATTCCCTGGCTCGGCCAGGGGTTCCGCGCCGAGGATGTCGAGCGCCTCCGCAAGCCTGATCGGGGCCAGCGTCCCAGCCACCTTGTCGAAAGCCTTCAGCCGAAGCCGGAGGTCCGCCTCTCCGAGCCAGTTCACCGCCACGGTGTGGCCGAGCGCCTCCTCGAAACCGGGCGGCGCCTTAGCGACGCTGGCGGCGCCCCGGATGCGGATGACGCTGTCCTTGCCTTTGGCGTAGGCGCTTTTGGCAATGACGGTGCTGCCAGACCTTGCCGCCAGCTCGACGAAGTTGGTCAGAGCCGTCGCCTCGGCCTTGCCGGCGGCGGCCGCAATCTCCTGGGCTCGGGCCTTGCGCTCCGCCGTCGGCAACTGTGCGGCGCCGGCCATTAGGGTGCGAAGCGGGTCCTGCCCGCCGAAGCCGACGGCGTAGACACCCCTTCGCCGGAAGGCGTCCAGCATGTCTTGCCGGTCGTATGTGACGCCGCCGAACCACAGCTCGCTGTTCGAGAAAACGCCCCAGATGAAGCCCTGGACGTCCACCATGTCGGCCGGCGCCAAGCCGGCGACCTCCTGGCGGACAACCTCGGCGAAGGTCCTGAAGGAGCGGTATTCCTCCGTGGTCATCAGGTCCGTCCCGAAGCCGAATGGCCGCTTGGCCAAGGCTTGGACCGCTCGCGACATGGCATCCGACCGGATCGCCAGGTCCCGGTCCGGGTACGACAGCATCAGGATCAGCGTCGGGAGCGTGCGGGACGCGGGAACCCGCGGCGCCTGGTCCAGCCGGTCGTAGAGCGGGCGCATGCGCGCGTTGAAGCCCGAGATGTCCGGCGTTGCCTCCTCGGCCTCGGCCGAGGCGAGAAGGCAGGTCACCGCTTCGACGAAGGTGCGAGCCGCCGCCGGCTCGAAGAGGCCGGTGATCGCGGCCTGGTAGCGGTAGTTGAGAAAGTTGCTGGGCGGCTGGAGGAGGACTGCGGACAGCTCGGCCGCCTTGGCCACCTCCGTGCCGTCGCCGAGGGCCCGCTCCAGGTCGGCCGGCTGCGCGACGGCCTGCCACTTGGCGATGATCCCGGCCTTGTAGGTCCGCTCCTCGTCGGCGAAGCGGGGGGAGGCGAACGTCTCGCCGTAGAGCAACCGGAACAGCCGGATCGCACCCCGCACGCGCTCGGCGTCGAGCTTCAAGCCCTTCGGGTCGAACTTGTCGTAGAGGATGCGGGCGAAATCGTACGGCGTGAGCCCTCTTGGCGCCGCGACCTCCTCGTAGAGTTTGAACAGCATCCGGTTCCGGGCGACGGGTCCCTCCGGGATCTCGGCTTCGGGCACTCCGAAGGCGCCCAGCAGCTTCGCCATGTGGTCCATGCTGTTGATCGGGAGAAAGCGGTCGGGAAAGTAGCTGTGCAGCAGCTTCAGGGTGCGGCTGCGCTTGGACTTGGCGAACTCCTCGCCGTCGACCGCTTCGGGCGTCGAACTGCCGCCGAGTTGCACCAGCTTGGCATGCCAACCGGCGACCTCGCGCATCGCCTGTTCCGGCGTCAAAGACGCCAGCTCGGGCGGCAGATAGTAGCTGCCGTCCTTTTGGCGGTAGATGACGTGGCCCCGGGACGAGCCGGGGGCATACCGGCCGAAGTCGGCGAGTCCCCGCTCCAGCCACCAGGAGAAATTGTTCTGGCCGCCGTCCCCGATCGCATAAGCCTTCAGGTCCATGTCGGCCAGCCGGTCGGCCGGGAACCGGCCGCGGAACTGCCGCAGCAAATCCCCGGCACGGGCGTTGTCCGCGGCGTCGCTCGGCGTCGATGCGACCGCAGCCAGCAGCATGCGCGTCTGCGCGGTGTCGCGGAACGGCGCTGTCAAAGCAAGCAGCCCACGCCCGAGATCGGTGGCGCATAGGACGTCACTGCCGCTGCTTTTCTCAAGAACGCCGGCTTGCACGAGATCGGCGACGACCCAGTGAAGCCTGTTCAGCCAGCACGGCATCTTCGAGGGGCCAGGCTCGACCGCATCTAGCTCGGCCGACCAGCCCGCGACTTCGGCGTAAGCCTTCCTGATCTTGTCGTATGCGGCCTGCTTGGCCAGGCTGTTCCCGGGTTCCGGCCTGAGCAGCGCCAGCAGCTGGTCCTGGGCAAAGGTCTTGAACCCCGCCACCGCGTCGCTCTCTGCCATGGTTCTCCCTTTTGGCGCTGTTTCCAGCGAAAGCAGCCTTGTGTGTCGAATTCGACATGAAAAGGCCACAAGCATATCGGATGGCTGCGGCCACCGATCCACGAGGCTGCGCCCTGGCCAGGCTGTCTGCCGCCGGGTACTCCTTCGGCAGCCATGAAACGGCGACCCCGGCGTCCCATGGCTGGAAGGATCGACGTTTAAAGCTTTTTGGTCCTTGGTCGTGGTACTGGCGGCAGAGGTAGAGGATCTGGACTCCAGCCGGCGATCGTCCGAGCGCACACCCGTGCCTGAGTATTGTCGGTAATGCCCGGGAATCGCCGCCGCAGCTCAACCGCAGCCATGAGCTCGCCACCTTCGTGGAAAGCCGCACGGATGGCGGCGGCATCGTCCTCGGATACGGTGACCATTGAGAGAGAGGTGGAGCACGTCCCTCTGCCAGCAAGCGGCTGATGACCCAAACCTCCGTGACCGCACGCCTGCCTTTTCAAAGCGGGCGCACAAAGTCGCAAGACGACTCACTCGCAATCAATTCTTAGAGATGAAGGCACCTAGACTTGTCCACATGCTGGCGTGGGGAGAAGCGATGGCTGCGAACTTATCCACCAGAGAGAACGCTTATCCCGTGGGGAAAAGCGATAGTCCCGTGGGGCGAAGCGATGCGACTCCAGGTTTTACCGTGGGGAGAAGCGATTATACTACTAGTTAGAATCTACTACTTTCTACTAGCCCTATCGCTTCTCCCCACGGCAGTTTCAGCTTGACGTCGGAGGCTGTGGAATAGATTGTTTTGAGGAACGTTTAGCGAAGCAGGAAGCAATGAGGGGAAGCGACGCGGCTCATGGCATCCACCAGCTTGTTCTCGTGCATGGACACGAGCGGGCGCGCGAGATGGTCCCTCATAAACAGCGTCTCTTGGTCGACATCGCGGCGGAAGTCCTAGCCGACGAGCAACAGAACATCGGGATCAGTTACACCGGTTTCTGCCTGACGTCGCTGCCGCACAAGCGCCTTCCGGACGATCAGGCCTGGCACAAGCAAGGCCATCGCGTGACTCTCCTTGTTGAGCCAGGACGACTCCAGACAGCCGCGGGCGACATCAAGCTTTACGGCGTGCCTTACGGAGCCCGGGCACGGATGATCTTGCTCTACCTGCAGACCCAGGCCGTTCGGACAAACAGCCCGGAGGTGGCGCTGGGGCGCAGTATGCGCGATTGGATGGAACGCTTGGGCCTAGCTGTGGGCGGCGAGACGGCGCGCAGCCTACGGGAGCAATCGGCCCGGATTTCCGCCTGCACGCTCAAGTTCTTCTGGGAAGGGGAGGAAAAGACTCCCCGCGGCTTCAAACGTGGGGCGATCGTCGACTCCGGGCTGCAGTTCACCGGTGGTGACTCTGCGCAAGGCACATTGTGGGAGGACCAAGTCGTGCTTGATCCCGTCTTCTACAAGGCGCTCCGCGACCACCCCGTGCCTCTCCAAGAGGCAGCCATCAAGCAGCTCAGGGACCGGTCCATGTCCTTGGATTTATACGTCTGGCTCGCCTGGCGCCTGCATACGCTCAGCAAGCCGACGCCGATTAGCTGGATGGCGATGCATGCCCAGTTCGGGGCCGGGTTCGACAAGCTGTTCCACTTCAAGCCCCGGTTCAGCGAAGCGCTCGCCGCAGCCGTCGCGGCCTACCCGGAAGCGCGGGTGGACCTGGACGAAAGGGGGATCACCCTTCATCCATCCAAGCCGCCCATTGCGCGGCTGTCCAGCTCTCAGACGCTTATCGCTTAACCCCACGAATCGCTTAACCCCACGCTGCCTTGGAGCCCAGCGTTGAGCGGCACCAAGCAAGGCCGCTTTGACAAGGCTACAGAGTCCGAGAAGGCATCAGCACTTGCGCCAGATCCCGTCCGACTGGAACAGGTAGCCGGACACCATCAAGGTTCCCGCGTCCTTCAGCTCGAAGGTTGAGAAAGCCACGAAGGTGCCATCCTGGGACGTGTACTTGACATCCAGCACGCCGGGCGGCTTCGCGGTGACGCCGACGAGTTTCATGTTGGATTTCAAAGCCCCACCCTCGTGGTGCACGATGCTGCCGGGGGCGATGACCATGTCGCCGCGCAGGGTATCGCAGGCGTTCCCGGATCGTACCCAACGCCCGTACAAGGGAACCGGGTCGGCCACAGGTGACGCAGCAGGGGAAGAGGTGGAAGCCGGCACAGTGGGCGTCGTGGGCATCACCACGACCACCATCATGATCGCCACAGCCGCAGCGAACGCAGCCACTGCCCAAGTGATGATGGGGAGCCGGCTGGGAGAACCTCCTCCGCCAGCCGACCCGACGCCATTTGACAGTCCCATTCCGTCCTCCTCATCCTCGGAGAGAGCCTACGGCGCACGCCCGGTCGCCGCTGCGTTGTAGACCGCGCGCACCAGCGCTTCGTGCCGCACCTCCTCCGCTCGGGCCGCCTCGCTCTGTTCCATCCGCGCGACCTCCTCGGGCGTCGCGTCGATCTTCGGGAACAGGAACTGCCGAAGCTCCCGCTGCCACATTGGGAGGGCCTCTAATGGCAGGTCGAGCCGCGTTAGCCTTGCTACCAAGGCAGCAACGACAATGATGCCGATCGCCGGAACGACGCCAAGCCAGAAAACGATCAACATGACACTCGCTCCTTTCATGATGCAAATCTATTCACCCCAGGAAAACACCAACTAGTGCCTCAGTCCCACGCCGCACAACATTAATTCTCAAAAAAGAACATATGGTGGACAAACCTATTGCTTTACGTCAAAAATTGCTGTGTGCAGTGCAGGTATGAAGGAAACTCGCTGTGAAGCCTGGACGTGACCCGCTGACCATTGCCGCCTTGCAGGCGCGCTTCTCGGACGAGGCCAAGTGCTTTGCGTTCCTAGAGCGCATCCGTTGGCCGGCGGGTCCGGCCTGCCCGCACTGTGGCGCAATCGAGCGGGCCTCGCGGACCAAAAGCCGCCCAGGGCAGTTCGTCTGCCTGGGATGCGCCAGGAGCTTCTCCGTTACCTCCGGCACGCCGATGCACAAGACGCATCTGCCGATCTGCACCTGGATTATCGCGGCCTACCTGATCGCATCAAGCAGCAAAGGCATCTCGTCGCTCAAGCTCGCCAGCCTGCTCGGCCTGCAATACCGCACCACCTGGCACCTCGTGCACCGCATTCGCGCCATGATGGACAGCGATCTCGGGTTGCTCACGGGCATTGTCGAGTTAGATGAGACGTATGAGGGTCGGCTAACCGCACTGTTCTTGACCAAGGCTGGGCCGGTGCCACTCAAGGGCTTGTTCGCTTGAGAAAAAAGCATGGACCTATGCGTGCGGACACGCTGCGCCAGTCCATGAACGTATCGAAGCAGGCCGTGGTGCTCGCGTTCATCCGCGACTACCGTGACCTCGCCGTGCAGGTGGCTCGCGTGCAATGGCGGCAGTTTTTTGAGACGGGCGGCACCAACAAGCACGCGTCGGCCAAGCACCTGAACGGCTTGTGCGGCGCGGCCCCGGTGCAGATGGCGTCCTATCAAGTGCAGGAACAGATCGACGGTTGGGTGAGCAACCGGGCCAACGAGTTCGCAGATTGCGTGCGGCGGTCCAAACTGCCGGACGCGGCCAAAGCACAACTCCACGCCGTGAACCGACAACAAGCCTGGTTCTCCCGCGACGCCATGGAAGGCATCGACCCGGCCGTGCGCGCCCTAGCGCGATCCATCATGCGGCACGTCATGGGCAAGCACCGCCGCCCAAACCTGTCGCGCATCTCGCCGCGCCTGGACAGCCGGGTCGCGTGCGTCGCGCGTGCGGAGAAGGCGAGCCATGCCGACCTGTGGGCCACGCTCCGCTTGCCCAGCCGTGGCCGCGTCGCGATCCCGCTGCACAGCAACCCGCAGTTTACCCGGCGCGGCGGCGACCTTTGCCCCATGGTGCAGCTTTGCACCGACGCGGTACACGGGGTGACGGTGCGGCTGGTGCAGGAGATGACCAAGGTGTTCGCAGCGCTCCGCGCGGCCTACGTGCCGCGCATGGGTAGCCTCGGCATCGACTTCGGCTTGTCCACGCTGCTGGCGACCAGCGAGGGCACGATGTTCGGGCGCGGCCTGCTCAGCGACCTCAAACGTATCGACAAGCAGATCACCGGCATTGCTCGGCACCGTATGCGCTCGGGCGGCAAGCCGCGCGACAGCCGGCGGTTCCGCGAGCTCATCACCCGGCTGCGCGGGATGCTGAAAACCCGCATCAACGCGGCGCTGAATAGCATCGTGCGGGTCCACGCGCCCGCGTCCTTGATCGTGGAGCGGCTGGATTTCCGGCATCCCGGCCTGTCCCGGCGCATGAACCGTCTGCTGACCAACTGCGGGCGCGCGGTGTTTCGCCAGAAGCTCGCCGACCTGCACGACAAGTTCCCCATCTCCGCGACCGAGGTTCCCTCGCCCTACACCAGCCAGGAGTGCTCCTCCTGCGGCTACGTGGACGCCAGGAACCGCAAGTCGCAATCAGAGTTCGCCTGCCGCTGGTGCGGCCATGCGAAGCACGCCGATGCCAACGCCGGTTGCGTCGTCGCCCAAAGACGTTCTTTGGGATTGGACGCGAAAGGGCTTGGCAAGGCGGCGATCCTCGATCTGCTGACACGTCGGCACGTCGAGAGATGGCCTGGAACACGGCCAAAAGGGTTGCCGGGAGCAGCCCGCGACCCGCGCCTGTCCAACCCCTACTTCAAGGGTTGGGCGGACGTGGCGAGAAATGCGCTGGCGACACAAGACCTAGGGTCTGTGACTGAACTGTTGGGTCATTGGAGTTTTTGGTGGTCTGGTCGCT
>CALMAB010000671.1 GCA_937858325.1 uncultured Acetobacteraceae bacterium | reverse complement strand
GCGTCGGCGGGACGGCGGGCGCCTCGCCTATGCCGGGGCCGGCACGTCCGGCCGGATCGCCGTCCAGGACGGCGCCGAGCTAACTCCCACCTTCGCCTGGCCGCGCGACCGGCTGGTGTTCCTGATGGCCGGCGGCGACTCGGCGCTGACCGAGGCGGTGGAGAACGCCGAGGACCGGGACGACCTGGCCCGGCGCGACATGGCCCGAACCGGGCTGGGTCCGCCCGACGTCATGCTGGCCCTCGCCGCCAGCGGCGCCACGCCCTACACCCTGGCCTGCCTGCAAGCGGCCCGGAGCGCCGGAGCACTCACGGTCGCCATCGCCCACAGCCCGGGAGCGCCGCTGCTCGCCGCCGCGCACCACCCGGTCCTGATCGAGACCGGGGCGGAGCCAATTGCGGGGTCCACACGCATGAAGGCCGGCACCGCGCAGAAGGTGGCGCTGAACCTGTTCAGCACGGCGCTGATGGTGCGGCTCGGCCGGGTGTATCGCGGCCAGATGGTCGATATGGCCGCCCGTAACGCCAAGCTGCGCGCCCGCGCGGTCCGGATGCTGCAAACCCTGTCAGGATGCACGCCGGACGCCGCGGCCACCGCACTGTCGGAGGCAGACGGCACCGTCAAGATCGCCCTGCTGATCCTCCGCGGCCTCAGCCGGGCGGATGCCGAGGCGCTGCTGGCCCGGCACCGCGGCCAGCTGCGCCCGGCGCTCGACGCGCTGTAGCCCAACCTTTCTCAAAGCCCAGCTTGGGTCACGAACTTGATGTTGAGGTAGCCCTCAATCGCCTCCGTCCCGCCCTCGCTGCCGTAGCCGCTGTCCTTGACGCCGCCGAACGGCACTTCTGGTAGCGCCAGCCCGATGTGGTTGATCGTCACCATCCCGGCCTCCAGCGCCGCGCCGATGGAGGCGGCGGTCTTGGCCGACCGGGTGAAGGCGTAGCTCGCCAGGCCGAAGGGCAGCCGGTTCGCCTCCGCCACCACGTCCTCCATGCCGGAGAACGGGGCCACAAGGGCGAGCGGCCCGAACGGCTCCTCATTCATCACCCGCATCTCGGGCGTCACCCCCGTCAGCACCGTCGGCTCAAAGAAGTTGCCCTTGTTGCCGATGCGCTTGCCGCCGGTGCGAACCTCCGCGCCCTTCTGCACCGCGTCGGCGATGAAGCCCTCCATCGCCTGCACCCGGCGCGGGTTGGCGAGCGGCCCCATCTGCGTGCCCTCCGCCAGGCCATCGCCCACTTTCAGCGCGTCCGCCGCCGTGGCGAAGCCCTCGACGAACTGGTCGAACACGCTGTCCTGCACCAGGAAGCGCGTCGGGCTGACGCAGACCTGCCCGGCGTTGCGGAACTTCGCCGCCGCGAGCTGCTTGGTCGCCGCCGCCACGTCCGCGTCCTCGAACACGATGGCCGGGGCGTGGCCGCCAAGCTCCATCGTCACCCGCTTCATGTGCGCGCCGGCCAGCGCGGACAGTTGCTTGCCCACCGCGGTGGACCCGGTGAACGAAATCTTGCGGATCACCGGATGCGGGATGAGGTAGCCGGAAATCTCCGCCGGCACCCCGAACACCAGCTGCACCACGCCCGGCGGCAGCCCGGCGTCCACGTAGCACTGCACCAAGGCCGCGAGCGAGGCCGGCGTTTCCTCCGGCCCCTTCACGATCACCGAGCAGCCCGCCGCGAGCGAGATCGCGATCTTGCGGTTGGCCTGGTTGATCGGGAAGTTCCACGGCGTGAACGCCGCCACCGGCCCGACCGGCTCCCGCAGGGAAAGCTGGTAGACCCCCTCCGCGCGCGCCGGGATCACCCGGCCGTAGGTGCGCCGCGCTTCCTCCGCGAACCAGTCGATGATGTCGGCGCCGGCCATCGTCTCCATTCGGGCCTCCGCCAGCGGCTTGCCCTGTTCCATGGTCATCAGCGGCGCGATGGCGTCCGCCCGGTTGCGCAGCAGGTCGGCGGCGCGGCGCATGGTTTTCGACCGGTCAAAGGCCGCCATGCGGCGCCACACGGCAAACCCGCGCTCGGTGGCGGCGAGCGCCCGGTCGAGGTCGGCCTGCTCCGCATGGGCGACGGTGCCGTTTTCTTCCCCCGTCGCCGGGTTCATCACCGGAAGCGTCTTGCCGGACGTGGCGCCCGTCCAAGCCCCGTCGATGTGCAGCAGCACGTCTGGATAGTCCATGTTCGCCTCCTTGACCGTTTTTCCGACCATGCGCCGAAATCACAAGCCAGCCAAAGCGGCGGCGCGCGCCTTGGTTCCCCGCCGGCAAAGGGCATATCCGGGACATGCTCGACACGATTGGCCCGCCCACGCCCGCCTTGAACCCTTGGCTGGCCGATGTGACCGCACCGCCGATCCCGGCTGCGCATGGCTGGGCTGCGCGGTATGACGGGTCGTGCGGCCCGATGCTCGACTTGTGCCAGGCCGTGCCGGGCTACCCGCCGCATCCGCAGATCCTCCGGCACCTGGCCGACGCGGCCGGCGATCCGGCCTCCGCCAAGTACGGCCTGATCAACGGCGACGCCGCCTTGCGGGAAGCCTACGCCGCACAGGTGTCCGACCTTTACGGCGGGACGGTGCGGCCGGACCAGGTCGCGATCACCGCCGGGTGCAACCAGGCGTTCTTCCTGGCCATGATGACCATCGCCCGCGCCGGCGATACGGTGCTGTTGCCGGCGCCGTGGTTCTGGAACCACCAGCAGACCTGCACGATGCTGGGCGTCACGGCACGCGCCCTGCCCTGCGCCGCCGGTGACGGCTTCGTGCCCGACCCGGAGCAGGCGGAGGCGCTGCTTGATCCCAGCGTCCGCGCGGTCGTGCTGATCACGCCCAACAACCCGACCGGCGCCGTGTATCCACCCGCCGTGATCGAGGGTTTCGCCGCGCTCTGTCGCCGCCGCGGCATCTGGCTCATTCTCGACGAGACGTATCGCGACTTCCTGCCGGATGACCAAGACCGCGCGCACGGCTTGTTCGCCGATGCGGATTGGGCCGGCAGCGTCATCCAGCTTTACAGCTTCTCCAAGGCGTATTGCGTGCCAGGCCACCGTCTCGGCGCGGCCGTCGCCGGGGCGGAGCTGGTGCAGCAGTTCATGAAGGTGCTGGACTGCATGCACATCTGCCCGCAGCGGACCGGCCAGGCGGCGCTGCGCTGGGCCATCGACGCGCTTCCCGATTGGCGCGATGGCAACCGCCGCACGATCAACGCCCGCGCCGCGGCGCTGCGGCAGGCCATCCAGCGCCTGCCCGGCTGGCGCCTGGAGTCGCTCGGCGCCTATTTCGCCTACATCCGCCACCCGTTCCCCGGCACGCCTGCGGCAGAGGTCGCCGAGGCGCTTGCGGTGGAGCGCGGCGCCTTGTGCCTGCCCGGCAGCGCGTTCGGCCCTGCCCAGGAGCAGCACCTGCGCATCGCCTTTGCGAATACGGATACAGTCGCCATTCCACAAGTGGCCGACCGTCTGGCTGGTCTGCGCCGGGCGGCGTAGTAGCGAGTATGGACTTGCAGGAATGGTGGGCGGTACAGGGATTGAACCTGTGACCCTCGCGATGTCAACACGATGCTCTACCGCTGAGCTAACCGCCCGTCCCGCCAGCCTTTTAGATCAACCGGCCCCGATGACGCAAGGCGGCCCGCCAGCCATATGCGTCAGGCACGTGACAGACGCGGCGGCTGTGGGTTGAATAGCAACATGGACACCTCGGCCGCGCCGCAACCTCAGATCACGATGCCGCCCTACCTGATCGTCCGTCCTGCGCGGCAGACTGCCCCGCTGGTGTTCGCCTCGCCGCATTCCGGGCAGAACTACCTGCCGGAGTTCCAGCAGGCGGCGCGGCTCGATCCCGCGGGCCTGCGCCGCAGTGAGGACAGCTTTGTCGATGAGCTGTTCGGCCTCGCCCCATGCCACGGTGCGCCGCTGATCGCCGCCACTTTCCCCCGTGCCTACTGCGACCCGAACCGCGAAGCGTGGGAGCTTGATCCCGCGATGTTCGACGACGCGCTGCCGGACTGGGTCAACACCACCAGTGCCCGCGTGGGCGCCGGGCTGGGGACGATCGCCCGCGTGGTGGCAAGCGGGGAGGCCATCTATCGCGACAAGCTGCGGTTCAGCGACGCGGCGGAGCGCATCCATGCCTGCTGGGAACCCTACCACCTCGGCCTGGCCGCGCTGATCGAGGCGACCCGGCAGGAGTTCGGCGCCTGCCTACTGATCGACTGCCATTCCATGCCGGGCCAGGGCTGCGGGCGCAGGGCGTTGCCGGACGCGCCGGATTTCGTGCTGGGCGACGCCCACGGCACTGCCTGCTCCCCCCGCGTGACCCGGCGGGTGGAGGCCGTGCTGACCGGGTTCGGCTACCGCGTGCGCCGTAACGATCCCTATGCGGGCGGCTACGTCACCCGGCACTACGGCCGCCCGCGGGAGCGCGTGCACGCCTTGCAGATCGAGATTGCGCGCGGCCTTTATATGGACGAGGCGCGCTTTGAGCGGGCCGCCACGTTCGGCGCCATCCGGCAGCATCTGGGCCAACTGGCCGCCGAGCTCGCGGCTTCCGCGGCGGAGCTGCTGGCCGGCTGAATCCAGCACCGCATTCACGGATTGTTCATCGGAACGCGGCATCCTGCCGGCCATGCGTATGCTGTTCCTCGCCGTCCTGCTTGCCGCGCCGTGTCTCGCCCGGGCCGCCGACCTGCCTGCGGCGCCGTTTGCCCAATGCCGCGCGGCCATCGCGGCGGCGGAACGCTCGACCGGCGTTCCCGACCGGCTGATGCAGGCCATCGGCGCGGTGGAAAGCGGGCGCCGAGAGGCCAGCGGCATCGTCTCGGCCTGGCCCTGGACCATCAACGCGGAGGGCGTCGGCTCCTTCTATGACAGCAAGGCGGAGGCGATGGCGGCCGTCACCGCGCTGCGGGCGCGTGGCGTGCGGTCCATCGACGTGGGCTGCATGCAGGTCAACCTGATGTACCATGCCAATGCTTTTTCCTCCTTGGAGGAAGCGTTCGACCCCGGCATCAACGCCCGCTACGCCGCCCGTTTCATTCAGAGCTTGCAGGCGAAAACCGGGTCCTGGCCTGGGGCGGCGGCCGGGTACCATTCCTTGACGCCCGAGGTCGGCGCGGACTACGGACGCAAGGTGCTGGCCTTGTGGGCCAAGCCGGACTTCCGGCCGCCGCCCGGCGCGGAGTTCCCGATCCGGCAGGCCCTGCTGCAGCCTCCTCCTTCTGTCCCCACGCCCACTCCCGCCCCTGTGCCGCCCGCCACCACGACGGTCGCGTTTGCGCCAAGCGCCCGGATCATCCCGTTGCCTCCGTCGATTGCGCCGGTGGCGGGCGTGGGCAGCGGCCATGGGCTGGACGCTTACCGTGCCGCGCCCACCCGCCTCGTGGCCGCATGGGGCGCCGCCGAAGCCGGGTCGTTCAGGAAGCAGTCGCTTGATTTCCTGTCGGCGTGGCAGGCGGCCGGCAACCCCGGCGAGGCGCTGCCCATCGAGGGCGCGCATCATTACATGGTGCTTGACGGGTTCATGACGGCTGACGGGC